>JAUIME010000776.1 GCA_030433195.1 bacterium | reverse complement strand
CTCGATGGCGAACTACCCGGGCGAGAAGGGCATCATCATGCTCAACGTCCGTGTGGCGACGCCGCCGCCGCGCGCGCCCGAGGGGACGCCTCCCGGCAAGGTGTCGTCGTACATCTTCAACTGCAAGCCCGGCGACAAGGTGACGATCTCAGGGCCCTACGGCGAGTTCTTCATCAACGACTCCGACGCCGAGATGGTCTACATCGGCGGGGGTGCCGGCATGGCGCCGCTGCGTAGCCATATCTTCGAACTCTTCAAGAACGAGAAGACGAACCGCAAGGTGTCGTACTGGTACGGCGGTCGTAGCAAGCGCGAACTGTTCTACGTCGATCACTTCCGCAAGATCGAAGAGGAGTTCCCGAACTTCAAGTTCAACCTCGCGCTCTCCGAGCCGCTCCCCGAAGACAACTGGGACGGCTACACGGGCTTCATCCACCAGGTCGTGCTCGACAACTACCTGTCGAAGCACCCCGCGCCCGAAGACATCGAGTACTACTTGTGCGGACCGCCCATGATGAACTCGGCGGTCTTCAAGATGCTCGACGAGCTCGGCGTGGAGCCCGAGAACATCCGGTTCGACGACTTCGGCGGATGATCGCGAAGGAGCGGGCTCGGTTTGCCTGCGGGCTCGCGGACCTCGTCGGCTCGAGTGCAGTCGCCCTGTTCGCGGTGCTCGTTGCCGTGTCGGGCTGTGGCGCGCCGCCGCCCCCGGTGGCGTTCGCGACGACCGGCTCGACGATGGGGACGACGTACTCCGTCAAGGTCGCCGTCGTCCCCGAAGGCGTCTCCGAAGACGACATCCGTCGGATCGCGCGCGAGAAGCTCGACCGCGTGAACGCGCTCATGTCGACCTACCGCGACGACTCCGAGCTCTCGCGATTCAACGCGTCGACGTCGACCGATTGGTTCGACGTCTCCGATGAGACGGTGATCGTCGCCGCCGCTGCGATCGAGCTGCATCGGCTGACGGAGGGTGCGCTCGACGTGACGGTCGGCCCGCTCGTCGACTTGTGGAGCTTCGGACCCGAGGGTGCGCCGGCGCGAGTGCCGAGCGACGACGCGATCGCGGCCGCGAAGGCACGCTGCGGGATCGAGCACTTCGAAGTGCGGTTCGATCCGCCGGCGCTCAAGAAAGCGCTGCCCGATCTCGAGGTCGACCTGTCGGCGATCGCGAAGGGTTTTGCGGTCGACGCGGTGGCCGAAGCGCTCGCCGAGCGCGGCATCGAGCGGTACATGGTCGAGGTCGGCGGGGAGGTGCGGGCCGGTGGCCCGAAGAACGACGGCTCGCCGTGGCGGATCGGCATCGAGGAGCCCGTCCCCGGGCTTCGCCGCGCCATGAACCACCTCGTCGGTATGGAGAACGAAGCACTCGCCACGAGCGGCGACTACCGGAACTTCTTCGAGGTGGACGGGGCTCGATACTCGCACATCATCGACCCGCGGACCGGCCGGCCGGTGAAGCACGAGCTCGCGTCGGTGTCGGTGATCGCCGCGAGCTGCACGCGCGCCGACGGGCTCGCGACGGCGCTGCTGGTGCTCGGGCCCGACGCCGGGCACGCTCTCGCCGAGACCCTCGAAGTCGAAGCCTTGTTCCTCGTGCGCGACGGAGCGACGATCATGGAGAAGCCGACCCGCGCCTTCCGCGCCCGCGAAGGCCGGCCGAACCCACCCGCAGGAGCCGACTCGTGATCGAACTCGCCGCCGCACTCGCCGTCTTCGTCATCGCCATCGCCGCCATGGCCGTCGGCGTCATCGTCAGCAACCGCCGCATCCAGGGTTCGTGCGGCGGGCTTGCCAACCTCCGCGACGAGCACGGCGAAGTCACCTGCGCCATCTGCGGCGACCCCTCCGAATCCTGCAAGGGCGAAGAGGACGGCCTCGAACGCACCGAAGAGAAGGAACACGTCGAGGTCGGCTAGTGGCCCGCCTCAGAAATTCGCTTCAATTGTCCGGGGCGCTGACGGACGATCTCGGCGTTGCATCTCCTCGCCGTATGGCCAATACGCCTCGTCGAAGCGCCTTGACCTCGCCGCCATCGCCAGCGAACAATTGAAGCGAATTTCTGACGCGCACCACTAGCGGCCGCCGTCGGAATCCGTTTCCTGACCGCCAGGAAAGCGAAGTCCTTCGCCGGCGCGGAATCGTTCCTTGAGCTCCCGTCCGAGGATCTGCTCTAGCTCGCGATCGGTCTGCTCTCGGATACCGCGCATCTCGTCGCTGACCTCGGAGTGGACGAGTCCGTCCCTGGCGACCCGCTCGTAGAGTTCGCTCCAACGAGCGGACTGCCGATCATAGAGCTCGGCCACCCGATCTTCCTGATCCGCCGTGAAGCCCAGGTCACGTCCCATCGACCGAATCCATCGATGACGCAGCTGTCGATTCGTCGCCTCGAATTGACGCAATCGCTCCGCCCGAATCTCGCGCGATCGTTCCGATAACATCTCGAGATGGGCCAGATGATCGGCGACGTTCGTCGTGCTTTGCGGATCGCCGAAGGTCGTCACGGCGCCAGCGTTCCCGAAGCTGCCCGCGAGCGCTTCGAGCAGCAACTCGACATGGAACGCGAGTTCCTCGAAGTATTGCGCACCCGCGGTGATCTCGCGCAGAGTCGACTCGACATCGGT
>JAUIME010000775.1 GCA_030433195.1 bacterium | reverse complement strand
GATGAACTTCCACAGTTTACGAAGATTATCGGGCCGTGCATCGGCGTTTCTGAAGAAAAACCGTGCCGAGTCGCGGCCCTCGGCTCGACGTGCACGAGGCTGCTACAATGTCGCGCCTCGTGGCCGGCGCTGGGCGGCGCCGTCACGGCGACGACTCCGTCGCACGAGTCCCCGACCCCGATCTCCCGTGACCGCTCCCGCGGAAAGGAATCCGATGACCGCACGTCGCTCCGAAATGCCGATCTCGATCGCCGTGGGCCCCCTCGAAGACGCGACCGCGGATACGTTGGTCCTCGGGATCGCGAGCGATGCCCTCGTGCCGCGCGGCGCGATCAAGACGTTCGACGCCGCGATCGACGGCGCGATGTCGCGCTACGCCGAACACAGCGGGTTCCGCGGCAAGGCGAACGAAGTCGCGACGCTGTGCCCCGCTCACGACAAGATCCGCCGGCTGGTTCTCGTGGGACTCGGCCCGAGCGATGCGATCGACCTCGAGGGCATCCGCGCCGCCGCGGCGACGTCGCTTCGGCAGGCCGCACGCGGCGGCTCGAAGCGCGTCGCATTCGCCCTGTTTCCCGCGAAACGCCGCGGCGTCGAGGAGCGCGCCCGCGCGATGGCCGAGGGCATCGCGCTCGGCGCGTATCGCGACGATCGCTGGCGATCCGCCCCGCGACGCGTTTCGATGCCGACCCGCGCGATGCTGATCCTTCCCGAATCCGTTCGCGGCGCCGCCGCCGAGGTGAAGCGCGGCCGACTCGTGGCCGAGGCAGCGAACTTCACGCGCGACCTCTCGAACACGCCGCCGAACGAGCTGACCCCCGCCGCGCTCGCGAGCCACGCACGACGCCTCGCGACGTCGCGCAAACTGCGGTGCAAGATCCTCGCCCCCGCCGAGCTCAAGAAGGCCAAGATGGGCGGTATCCTCGCCGTGGGCGGCGGCAGCGCCAACGACCCCCGGTTCATCCATCTCGAGTACAAGCCCGCCAAGGCGAAGCGCTCGATCGCCCTCGTCGGCAAAGGCATCACCTTCGACACGGGTGGCATCTCGCTCAAGCCGACCGCGGGCATGTGGGATATGAAGTACGACAAGTGCGGCGCGACCGCCGTCCTCGGCGCCATTCGCGCGGCAGCCGACCTCGAGCTGCCGATCCGGGTGCACGCGATCGTCGCCGCCGCCGAGAACATGCCGAGCCGCGATGCGTACCGGCCGGGCGACGTCGTGACGACCGCATCCGGCAAGACGATCGAGATCCGCTCGACCGATGCCGAAGGACGCATCGTGCTCGCCGACGCGCTCGACTACGCGGTCGCACTCGAACCCGACGCGATCATCGATCTCGCGACGCTCACGGGCGCGTGCAAGGTCGCACTCGGAGGTCACGCCGCGGGTTTGTTCACGAGCGACGACCGCCTCGCCAAAGCACTCGAAAGTGCGGCCGACGATTCGGGTGAGCGCGTCTGGCGCTTGCCTCTCGCCGACGAGTTCCGGCGCCACATGGACAGCAAGGTCGCGGACATGAAGAACTCGGGACTTCGCTGGGGCGGCGCGTGTTCAGCCGCTGCGTTCCTCTCCGAGTTCGTCGACGACCGTCCCTGGGCGCATCTCGACATCGCGGGCGTCGCCGACACCGACCGCACGAGCGGCTACGATCGCGTCGGATCGACCGGCTTCGGCGCGCGACTGCTCGCCGCGTACTTGGAGCGCGGCGCCAAGTGACCGCACGGCGCGTCGGCTTCGCGCTGCTGGCCTTGCTCGCGCTGTTCCTGGTGGTGCGCGCGACGGTCGAAGACCGTGGCGTGATCGTCCGCAATCGAATCTTCGCCGAGCGGCTCGTCGAGGGAACCGACCCGTACGAAGGCGGACTGCACACTCCGTATCCGCTCGCGTGGGCCCTGTTTCACGCGACGTTCTTGCCGCTGCCTCTGCCCCTCGCGCGCGCTCTTTGGTGCGCGGGACAGATCGGCCTCCTCGTCGCCATGTGCACGGTCCTCTACCGCTGCGCCCGCGACTCGATTCCCGAGGTGCGCGAGCGCGCGACGTCGATCGTCGCGATCACCGTCCTCGTCACGAGCCGCTACTGGCTGCGCGACATGGCCGGCGGCGGCTCGAACCTGCTCATCGCGGGGCTGTCGTTGCTCGGTGTCGTGGCGATCTACCGCCGGCAGGTCGCACGTGGTGCCGCGACGCTCGGCCTCGCGATCGCACTCAAACTCACGCCCGCATTGTTCCTGCCGTTCTTGGCGCTCCAGCGCCGCTTGCGCGCCGCGATCGCGACGGGCCTCGTCGCGCTCTTGATCTCCGTCGCGCCCGCGTTCGTGCTCGGCTTCGACGCATGGCTCGAGATCGCGACGCGATGGGCCGGCGGCGTGCTCGGTTTCCTCGGCCAAGACGACCTCACGGGTTCCGAGGGCGCGATCATCCCGTTCGAGTGGATGAACCAATCGCTGCGCAACGCGATGTTCCGCTACCTTACCGAGCTCTCCCCGCCGCATCCGATGTATCGCGACGCGCTGACTCTGTCGCCCGAGGTGGCGACGTGGATCTTCCGCGCGACGGCCGCGCTCTTGCTCGGGGTGTCGGCTCTCGTACTGCGACCCCAGCGCGGCGGCGACGATCCGCTGCGAT
>JAUIME010000774.1 GCA_030433195.1 bacterium | reverse complement strand
GTATTTTCCGACAGAATCTCGAATTTCGCCGAGCCGGCGGACGACGCGGGGCACGGCGTCGAACTGCTACGCTGGGCGCATGCAAAAGCCCGCCGCCGCGTCGATCCCCCTCTCCGAACGATTCGCGACCGTCGAGGCCGCCGCCGCGCGACTGGCGGGCGTCGCCCACCGGACGCCCGTCATGCATTCGCGGACGCTCGACGAGCTCGTCGGTATCGACGTCCACCTCAAGTGCGAGAGCTTCCAACGCGTCGGCGCGTTCAAGTTTCGCGGCGCCTACCACGCTCTGTCGCAACTCGACGACGACGCCCGAGCTCGTGGCGTGGTGACGCATTCGTCCGGCAACCACGCGCAAGCGGTCGCACTGGCCGGATCGCTTCTCGGCATCCGCACGACGATCGTCATGCCCGAGAATGCGCCGCCGACCAAGCGCGCGGCCACGGAAGCCTACGGCGCCGAAGTCGTCGCTTACGATCCCGAAACCGCCAAGCGCGAGGACCTCTCCGAAGCGATTCGCCAGGAACGGGGCTGTGTCCTCGTGCCTCCGTACGACGACGCGAACATCATCGCGGGCCAAGGAACGGCCGCGCTCGAGCTCGTCGACGACCACGGGCCGTTCGACACGATTCTCGCACCGTGCGGCGGCGGCGGCTTGTTGAGCGGCACCGCGATCGCCGCGAAGGGCCGCAATCCGGCATGTCGCGTCATCGGGATCGAACCCGAGCTCGCGGACGACGCGACGAAAACGTTCCGCACGGGCACGCTCCACACCGTCCACAACCCGCCGACGATCGCCGACGGAACGCGAACACCGAGTCTCGGCGCGATCACGATGCGGATCGTGCTCGATCACGTCGACGACATGCAGACCGTCACCGAGGACGAGATCGTCGCCGCCGTGCGGTTCCTGTTCTTCCGCATGAAGCTCGTGATCGAGCCGTCCGGGGCGCTCGGGGTCGCAGCGCTACTCGCGGGTCGCGTGCGCCCGAAGGGTCGCACGGGCGTCATTCTCTCGGGCGGGAACGTCGACGGGGGCGTGTTCGCCGAGATCCTCGCCGGCTGACGCGGCTCCGCGACATCCGCTCGAGCCGCGTCGTTCCGAGCGCTTTCGGCTTCTCGTGAACAAGCTCCCTCAGCTCCCGTATGCATCGGGCCGGACCCGGATCCGGGCCGTCCTCGGTCGGCCCGATTCCACTCGGGGCCCGCCTTCAGCCGATATACCCCATGGCTCCGAAAACTGCGTGGTTCGGTGCCAGCTCCTTGCTACGCTTTACGATACGAACGCAATGAAGGATCACGCCGTCCATCTGAGGGGATCGACCATGCACACCGTACGCCACGCCCTCGTCTTCGCTGTCGTGAGTCTTTGGGCCGGATCGGGTTATGCCCAATCGCCCGAGGCCGCACCCGACGCCGAATCCGTCACGCGATGGGTGGAAGAACTCTCGCATCCCGAGCTCGCGAGGCGGGAAGCGGCGACGCGCGAGCTCATCGAGGCCGGCGAATCCGCCGCGCGACGCGTCCGGCCCCTCTGCGACGCCGCCGACCCCGCGCTGGCGATGCGCGCCCTACGGATCTACGGAGCCGTCTTCGGAGTCGACCCCCGAACGCACGATCTCGTCCGCCGGATCCTCGCGGACTCCGGATCGGGACGTCTCGCCGTCGTCGATGCCGCCGATCGCCTGGGCGAGCTGCCGGAAGGCGCTCTCGATCTCGCGATGCGATCACTCGAGACCAGCCGGCGCAATCGAGCGCACGCTCCCCTCGCGGTCGAGCTGCACGTGCGCCGTGCCCTCGACTCGATCACGGCGGGCAACGACCGAGGCGACGACGAACATGCCGCGGTGCTCTCGCACGGATCGGCGGCCGCCGGCCCGCTGCTGCGCATCGCCTCCGACACGAAGGCGCCCCGCATGCGACGCGCTCACGCGCTTTGGCTCTACTCGCTGGTGGCCGGCGCGGACCGAAGCTCCGGCCTTCGCAGCCTCGTGTCGGATGCCGACCCGCTCGTTCGACGCGAAGCCGCGGCCGCGGTCGCCGAGTCCTTGCGCGCCGCCGACCTTCCCGGAATCTCACGCGCGCTCGGTGAGCGCGCGAGCACCGAACGCGAGCTGCTCGCCGACGCGGCGGCCCGCAACATCCCGCTCGACCAACTGCGCAAGCGACTCTCCGAGAACCGTGCCGACACCGCTTCGTTCGCGGCGATCGCCATCGGCAAGCTGCGCTCCGAGAAAGCGCTCGAAGCTCTCACGAAAGAACTCGAAGGCGAGAAGCGCGCCGGCGTGCGCGAAGCGATCGCGACCGCGCTCGGCGACATCCAGCTCGAGGGAAGCACGCGCCGACTCGCGGAGCTGTACGCCGGGGAATCCGACGCCGGCGTACGCGCGGCGGCCGTCTCGGCGCTGCGACCGCGCGCCGACGAGCGCGCCGCCCGCATCGCGCTTTCGACCGCCGTCGTCGACGAGGACGAAGCCGTCCGCCTGTTGGCGATCGACGGACTCGTCGCGCAGGGCAACGCCAATGCGGTGCCCGCCCTCGTTCACGTCGCCAACACCGACACCAGCCGCGCCGTCCGCTCGCGGGTGCTCTCGGGTCTCCGACGCCTCGTCGACAAGGGACCGGCCGC
>JAUIME010000773.1 GCA_030433195.1 bacterium | reverse complement strand
CAAGACCGAGACTCACGACCCGCCCGCGCCATCGAGCCCGGGCGGGTCGCTCTGTTTCGTGAGCGAGGCGCGGATCGAGTCATCGCCGGGTTTCGATCGGTCCGATCGAGTCGGAACCCTGGCGGATCGAATCCGTAACACCGTCGGTCCGCTGCTGTCCGGGCGGTCTCCCGCTTCGTTTCTCCTAGACTCGAGGAGTCTCGCCATGTTGCGATCTCGTTTCGCCTCTTGGATCTCGGCTTGGGCCGTGGGTCTGATTCTCATTGTGAGTGGCGCGCCGAGCGCCCCCGCCCAGGAGCCTGCCGTGAAGGAGGCGCCCCCGAAAGCCGAGGCCGAGAAGGCGGATCCGAAGGCGAAGGACGCGACGCCCGAGGCGAAGGCCAAGGACGAGTCGAAGCCGCGCTGGGGTGAGGCGTCGGGCGACGAGTCCGGCAAGGCGACGCGGCCGCCGCGCGCGATCGGCGTCGACGATGCCGAGAAATGGCCCGTGTTGCGCAGCGCGCGCCTTTCGAACGACGGGGCGTGGTTCGCGTGCATCACAGGGCCGGGCTCGGGAGATTCGACATTCGTGCTGCGTCGCGCCGACGGGACCGGCGAGCCCGTGCGCATCGACATCGGAACGCGCGGCTCCTACACGTTCTCGGAGGACTCGCAGTGGATCGGGGTCGTCGTCGGGCCGACCGAGGCCGAGGCCGAGAAGGCGCGCAAGGCGAAGAAGCCCGCCAAGCGCAAGCTCGAGGTGTTCCGGCTCGACGCGCCGGATGCGCGCCGGACGTTCGACAACATTGCGTCGTTCGCATTCTCGGGAGATTCGTCCGCGTGGATCGCGATCCGCATGGCGGGAGCCGGGGGCGGCGGCGGGAGCGACCGCGGCGGGGATCTCGTGCTGCACGAGCTCGCGACCGAGCGACAGCTCTCGATCGGCAACGTCGCGAGCTTCGCGTTCGACGATGCGGGCGAGCGTCTCGCGTGGACCGTCGATGCCGCCGACGACAGCTTGAACGGCGTCCAGATCCGCAACCTCGCGACGGGCGTCGTCGCGCCGCTCGCGTCGGGCAAGTCCGAGTTCCAGCGCCTGCGTTGGACCGAAGAAGGCGACGCGCTCACGGTCCTCCAAGTGACCGAAGACGACGACTACGAAGACCCGCTCGTGCGCGTGCTCGGTTTCCGCGACTTCGGCCGCGGCGAACCGAAGCGATTCGTCTACGATCCGAAGGACGACGCGACGTTCCCCGAAGGCATGACCGTCAGTCCGAATCGAACGGCCGAGTGGTCCGAGGATCGTAAGTCGATCCTCTTTGGCATCCACGAGGTCGAGAAGAAGGACAAGGGCGGCGACGCGAAGAAGGGCGAAGGCGAAGGAGACGCGCCGCGCGGCCGCGGTCCACGTGGTGGCGGCGGCGGTGACGACGAGAAGCCCGAGCTCGTGATTTGGCACTGGAAGGACACGCGACTGCAATCGCAGCAGCAGGTCGAGGCGTCGCGGGATCGCAACCGTAGCGATCTGTGCGTCTTCCGCGTCGACGAGAACAAGATGCTGCGCATCGACGACGACGAGGTGCGCGAGTTCAACGCCGCCGAGGGCGGACGCTTCGCGATCGCGCAAGACGACAAGGCGTACGAGCTACAAACCTCGCTCGACGGCATCCGACTGGCCGACGTCTACGTGGCCGACCTCGCGACCGGCAAGAAGCGCCTCGCGGTGAAGGGTTGCCGCTGGATGATGGGCGCGTCGCCGGACGGCACGCGCTTCCTGTACTTCAAGGACGGTCACTATCACGTCTACGAGATGGCCACGGGCGAGACGTACGTCATCACGAAGGACGTGCCGGTGTCGTTCGTCGACGTCGAAGACGATCACAATGTCGAGGAGCCGCCCATCCGGCCGATCGGTTGGGTGAAGGGCGGCTCGTCGTTGCTGCTGTCCGATGCGTGGGACATCTGGCACGTCGCCGCACACGGCGGCACGGCCACGAACCTCACCGTGAACGGGCGCACCGATCGGCTGCGTTATCGCCAGCGCTACCGACTCGACCCCGACGAAGAAGGCATCGATCTCTCGGGTGCGATGTACGTCGGCGTCTTCGGAGAAGACGACAAGCGAAACGCCATCGGACGCATCGACGGCGGGAAGCCCGGCGTCACCGTGCTCGCGGCCGACGCGCCGAGCGTGAGTCTCGCGCAGAAGGCCGAGGATGCCGACGTCTACCTGTGGTCGACCGAGAGCTCGACGACGCCGCGCGAGTACTTCGCGGGCGGGCCCGATCTGAAGAACGGCAAGCAACTCACGGATGCCGCGTCGACGCATCGCGGTTGGTTCTGGAGCGACGGCGCACAGATCGTGCGCTACGAAAGCACGACGGGCAAGCCGCTCACGGCGGCGCTCTTCCGACCCGCGAACTACATCGAAGGCAAGTCGTACCCGACGGTCGTCTACATCTACGAGACGCTGTCGCAGCGTATGCATTCGTACAGCACGCCGCGCACGGGCGGTTTCAGTCCGTCGCTCTACACGAGTCAGGGCTATGCGGTGCTCATGCCCGACATCGTGTACCGCGTGAATGATCCTGGGATCTCGGCCGTCGAGTGCGTGATCCCGGCGCTCGATGCGGCGATCGCGACCAGCGT
>JAUIME010000044.1 GCA_030433195.1 bacterium | reverse complement strand
TCGGACTTCGAATGGCGCAGCTTGCGCACCATCTGGTTGAAGATGGACGACATCTCGCCGACCTCGTCGCGGCTGCGGATCGGCAGCTCTTGATCGAGATCGCCCGCGCCCGCCGCGCGCATGCCGCGGAACACCGTCCGCAGCGGGCCGATGACGATGCGGCTGATCAGCACGTTCAGGAGCACGAGCAACAGCACGAACAGCGACGCGAGGAGCCCGTAGAGGATCATCCCCGTGCGCCGCTTGTTGCGCTCGACGACTTCGATCGAATAGGCGAGCTGGAACGAACCGTACGACCTTCGCTCGACTTCGAGCGCTCGCGTGAGCACGAGCGCGGGCGTCGCACCGAACATCGCCCGCTCGAGCCCGCCATCGGGCCCGAGGCTCGCGATCTCTTCCGCGAGCGTCGACGAATGCGCGCGATCGGCGCGCACGAAATACGCGGCGTCTTCGTAGCCGAAAATGCGGGTCGGTTGGGAACGGCGCCGGATCATGACGGGGCGCTTCGACCGCGTGCGATCGCGCGAGGCGCTTTCGTCACGCGCGAGCACGCCCGCGGCGCGCGCCCCCGTCACCACCTCGCGCACCTCTTCGGGATCCGTCGTCGCGTACAGGCCGCCCTCGGGGTCGGCGACCTTCGCGAAGAGAATGCCCGGATCGACGGCCATGAGCTCTTGCAGCGTCACGACGAGGCTCTCGTCGGCCGCCTCTTCGCCGATGACGTCATAGATCAACCGATTGCGGTAGACCTTCTCGAGGTTCGCGAGCATCGACTCGTTGAAGCGCACGAGGTCGTCGAGCTGATTGCGCTGGAACGGGTACAGGATCCCGAGGAACACCGCCACGATGAGCGCGAACACGAGAACGAGCGTCACCGTGATCTTGAGATTGAGCGAGAGATTCCGAAACACGATCAGCGGTCCCCGAGGTCTTTGAAGAGCGTTCGCTCGCCCTTGTGGATCTTCACGATGACGCCTTGCTGCGGTGGATCGCCGTGCTCGTCGAACGCGATCGTTCCCGTGACGCCCTCGAACACCGCGTGCGAGATCGCGACCCGCAGGCGCGCCCGCGTGTGTCCGACGTCGTCCGTGAGCAGGCGATCGCTGAGAGGCCCGACGTTCTCGAGCGCGTGCAACACGACGCCGAGTGCATCGTACGCGAGCGCCGCGCGTCCGCCGTCCGGCTCGCTCCCGTAGCTCTCGACGTAGCGCTCGCGGAACGGCCCCGCCGAGAACCAGTGGTCGGCATGATACACGGGACGCGACGGAGCGCCGCGCTTGAAGAGCAGTCGATTCGCCCACGAATCGCCACCGAGCAGCGTCGCGCGCACGCCGAGCTCTTCGGCCTGCACGGCGATCAACGACGCTTCGGTGAACGAACCCGGGATGAACAAGACGTCCGGATCGAAGTCGCGGATCGCGCGCAGTTGCCGCGAGAAGTTCGTCTCGAGCGGCGCGAACCCGTAGGTCTCGACCGACAGCTCGGACGCCGGGTCGTCGCCGAGGAACGCCTCCGTGAAGACGCGCGCGAGCCCCTGACTGTACGGACGGCTCACGTCGTAGAGCACGGCGGCGCTCGATGCCGCGAGATCGTCACGCGCGCAATCGGCGAGGAACTCGCCCACGACGCTGTCGCTGTGGCACACGCGAAAGACGAACTCGTAGTTCTGGCCCGTCTCGGAGTTCCACGTGAGATCGGGAACCGTCGAGACGTTCGACACCATCGGGATGCCGCGCACCTCGGCGAACTCGCGAAGCGGGATCGAAAGCCGGCTCGCGTTGCAACCGATGATCGCGAGCGCGCCCGCATCGAACGCGCGGTCGGCCGCCGAGCGCACGTCCACGGGGCTGCTTCCCGTGCGGTAGTACAGCACTTCGACCTCGCGCCCGTGAATCGTGCCGCGACTTCGCGCATCGGCCTCGGCGAGCCGCACGCCGCGATGCGACTCCTCTCCCGAGAGCGCGAATCGCCCGTAGGTCGGAAAGATCGACGCGATGCGCAGCGTCCCGTCGAACGGTCCGACCTCGACGGGATCGACGAGCGGTGCCGGCTCGTCCTCGCTCGCGCGCACCGCGTCACTCGTCGGCAGCGATCGGTCACAACCCGCAAGACCGATCGTCATCGCGAGCCCGAGAACGACCCCGAGGAGAGATGCCGCGGCATGCCGATTCATCGACGCTCTCGATCGCCCGCAGGGCGCGGTCGGTAGATCTCGAGATCGTCGAGAAACGAGACGGACGCCTCGCCCGTGTCGTCCGAATCGTTCATGATCGCGATCGTCGCCATCTTCGGCGGCTCGCCGCCGAACGCTCGTCGATAGTCCGCGAGGATGTCGACGTCTTGTTCGATCCACGTCCCGACGCGCTCGGCTCCCGCTTGCAGCGGAATCATGCGGCAACGCGACGTGTACGCGTTCGGGATGACCGCGTCGTCGTGCGGCCGATTCGCCCACATGTAGTGAACGACCGCGTGCGGCGGGAACTCCCCCGTCGCGAGCTTCGCCGACTGGTAGCGGATCCGTTCCACGAGCGAGAGCTTCGACGGATCGTACTCGAACATCACGTAGATCCGCAGCGGGAAGTCGTCGCCGCTCTTCTTGCTCGCGTCACCCTTCTCGTAGACGTTGTTCACCCTCCACCGCCAGCGCAGGTTCGGGTACACGTGGGTGTTGAAGCGACGCTTCCAGACGAGACCCGACGCCGAGGCGCGGCTCTCGGCGCGCAGGTACGCTTCGCCGTCTTCGCGCTCGATCGCGTAGCGGGATTCGGTGTCGACCTTCGGGAGCTCGAGCGGTTCCCATGCGTCGAGATCGTCGAACGTCTCGTGCACGAGCTGCCACTCGTCAGGGCCCGGTTCGTGATCGGGCGCGTCGTCACGGATCGCACCGCCGCGCGGCCCGGCATCGACGGGGTGCGACCACCAGGAGTCGATCGCGATCCATCCCAGCGCCATCGCCGCGAGGACGGCAACGACGACGATGCCGCCGCGCGCGGCGCGCTCGATTCTCGAAGGGGTCGCTGTCATCGGCGGGAGTCTCGAAGACTTCGGACGGGACCGGAACTCCCAATGTACCCCGCGGCCGAACGCCTCTCAAGCCGCACGCGGCGGATGGCCCGACGGTGGGTGGCCCGACAGGCCCTCCCGCCATCCTTGACCCTCTCGCTCGGCGCCGGGTACGATGGATCGGGTCGCCGCGGAGGCTCCCGCAGCGCCCCCGGCACCCGCGCCCGTCCGGTTCGACCGCGCTCTCCCGCGCATCGCGAGCATCTCGGAGATTGCATGTTTCTCCCCGAATCCGACCCTACGGGCGATCGAACGACCGATTTCCCCACCCTCGACACAGCAAGTCCGAGCCGTGGCGATCGTCGTCGACGACGTGCGCTCGTGATCCTTTCGCTGGGCCTCCTGCTTCTGCTCATCCGGCCGCCGATCGACCTCGCGGCCGAGGCCGGGAGCCGGGTCGACGAACGCGATCGCCGACGCATCGCCATCGAGCTCGGCACGGGGACCTTCGACCTGGTCACGTTCGACGTCGAGTCGGCGCGCGTCGATCCGTCCGGCGTTGCGGCACTTCCCGAACGACTCGCGTTCGAGCTTCCTCTCGAAGGGAACGAGCGCCGCGTCACGCTCGCCCGTCGCTCGGTGCGTGCGGAAGATTTCCGGCTTCTCGTGCAGGACGCGACCGGCGCGCTCGTCGAGCGCGAAGCCCCGCCCTCCGCGACGTACGCGGGCACCGTCGATGCGGACGCCGACTCGAGAGTCGCCGCGTCGCTCGACGAACGCGGCCGCCTGCGCGCGATCGTCTGGACCGGATCCGGACGAACCTTCGAACTCTTGCCCGTCCCGGACGCGGCCGTCTCCGACCGCATGCGTCGCGACGTGCACGTGATCGCACCCGTCGATTCGGTCGACCGACCCGTCGGCGGCGTCGGCTCGTGCGGCGTCTCGAACGTCGCCGAACAGGACGGCTTCGCGCCGCCTGCCACGCCCGACCCGCGCTCGAGTCGCGGGACCCCGCTCGTGGTCTGCGACCTCGCGGTCGATTGCGACGTCGAGTTCTTCGATCAGAACGGCAGCAACGTCAACAACACGCTTCGCGACGTCGAACGAGTCGTCAACGGATGCCGTACGATCTTCGAACGCGACGCGGGCATCACGTACGAAGTGACGGTGATCGTCGTGCGCACGGCCGAGCCCGATCCGTACACGAGTGCCGACGCCGACACGCTGCTCGACGAGTTCCGCTCGCACTGGAACAACTCCGAACTCGACGCGATCCGCCGCGACACGGCGCACCTCATGACCGGCCGCTCACTCTTCGCGCCGACGATCGGCGTGGCGCGGGTCGGCACGATCTGCACGCGCTCCGCGAGCTACGGGCTTTCGCAGTCGCGCTTCAGCCCCATGCTCGTCGACCGCGTCGCGCTCACGGCGCACGAGCTCGCGCACGCGTGGAACGCTCCGCACTGCGAGGGCGGCGGCTGTCACATCATGTGCGCGTCGATCGGCGGTTGCTCGGGCGACCTCACGCGATTCAGCCAGCCGATCATCGACGGCATCGTCGCCTATCGCGAGGGGCGCGGCTGCCTCGATCCCGCGTTCCCGCCCGTCACGCTGCCGTTCTTCGACGAGTTCGCGACGAACACGCCCGACCCGGCGCGATGGACGTACGTCGAAGGCCCGCGGGCGATCACCGGAGGCGGCGAGAAACCCTCCGAGCCGCGTGCGCTCAACCTCGACGCGGACAACGGCGACCCTTACCGCGACGACGAGATTCGCACGAACGCGCTGCTGGCCGGCGGCGCGCCATCGGTGTACGCGCAGTACTTCGTGAACCATCGCGGAGTCGAGGCCGGCGAAGCGCTCGTGGTCGAGTACTTTTCGGCCATCGGCGTTTGGGAGTCGCTCGATCGCATCGTTTCGGACGGTACTGATCCCGCGCTCTACACCTATCGCGGCATGCGGCTCTCGCCGCTCGCGCAGCACGACGGTCTTCGCCTGCGCTTCCGCTCCGAGGTCGACCAGGGCAACGACGATTGGTTCGTGGACGACGTGCGCGTTTGCGCATCGCCGATCACGATCACGGCGACGCCCGTCGCGAGCGTCGTCGCGCCCGGCCAGCCGATCCTGTTCGACGTCCGCGTCGAGAACCGCACCGCGACCCCGCAGCCCTACACTGCCTGGCTCGACGCGATTCGAGCCGACGGTGTCGTGTTCTCGGGCAATCCCGTCCTCGGTCCGCGTTCGGCGACGCTCGGTGCCGGCCGCGCGATCGAACGCCGCGTCCGCCTTCGCGTCCCCAGCAGCGCGCCACCCTCGGGACCGCACCTCATCCGCGTCGCGATCGGCAACTACCCGGTCCCGTGCGCCGTGGCGACGTTCCCCGTCACGGTCGCGAACTGACCCCGTCATGTCGACGCCGAAACCGATCAAGGTCGTCCTCGAGCCGGGCCGCTACGCCATCTGCACGTGCGGCGCCACGCGGAACGCGCCGCACTGCGACGGCTCGCACGCATCGCTCGAGAACGCGCACGCACCGCTCCTGTGGACGCACGACGGCGAACCGACCCGGGTCGCCTGGTGCACATGCCGCGCGAGCGACACCCGGCCGTGGTGCGACGGCTCCCATCGCGACGGCTGACCGAGCGCGCGGTCGATGCGTTCGACGGCGAACGCTGGAAGCGCGATGGCAGTTTTGTACGCTCCGAGCATGGCAGCCGCGAAGAAGAAAACGAAGCGCCGAAAGCGCGATGACGACGCCTCGAAGACCGAGCCGGAAGCTCGCGAAGAGGCCGCCGCCACCGACGATTCCGAACCCGAACCGCCGGCGGGCGCGCCGGACGCGAAGGCCGAAGACGTCGTCGACGAAGACGTCATCCTCGAGACCGTGACGGTCGACGAAGGGGACGAAGAAGACGGCGACCCGTCGATGCCCGTGCCGCTGCCCCAGCAGCTCCCGACGCGGCTCATCGTGCTTCCCGTCGACGACGTGGTGATGTTCCCGGGCATGATGATGCCCGCGTTCGCCAACAGCGATCGGGCGCGCGCGACGATCACGCAGGCCATGTCGCAGTCGAAGTTCCTCGGCATCCTCACGCGCCGACCCGAGCCGCCGAAGAACGCGAAGGCCGAGATCGACACGCTGTACGAAGTCGGCTGCGTGGCGCGCATCGCGCAGCGCGTCGGCGGGGCCGGTGCCGACGTCGGCGTCCTGCTGACGGGGCTACGTCGCTTCCGCGTCAAGCGCTGGATTCGCTCCGACCCCGTGATGATCGCCGAGGTCGAGTACCCCGACGACGTGCTCGTCGACGCGAAGGAGGCCGAGGCGCTCGAGCGCGTCGTTCGTCGCGAGGTGAACGAGCTCGTATCGCTTCGCCCCGACATCCCCGAAGAGCTCGGCGAGGCGGTCGCGAACCAGCGCGGCGTCGCGCGCTTCGTCGACTTCTTGTCGGGCCACATCGGACTGCCGATCGACGAGCGCCAGGATCTGCTCGAGACCTTCGAGATCGATTCGCGCCTGCGGCACCTCATGGGCTACTTCGAGCGCGAGCTCGACCTCGCGCGCATCGGCAAGAAGGTCCGCAGCGACATCCAAGAGAAGGTCGAAAAGCAACAGCGCGACTTCTACCTGCGCGAGCAGCTCAAGGCCCTGCGCCAGGAGCTCGGCGAAGAGGTCGACGAGAAGGAGATCGAATCCGAGACGTACGAGGAGAAGATCCGCGACGCGAAGATGCCCGAAGACGTCGAGGAGCGCGCGCGCTACGAGCTGCGTCGTCTCTCGGTGTTGCCGCAGGAAGCGGCCGAGTATCACGTCATCCGGACCTACCTCGACTGGCTCGTCGATCTGCCGTGGTCGGCATCGTCCGAAGACCGGCTCGACATCGCTCGATCCGCCAAGATCCTCGACGAAGATCACCACGGGCTCGAAGAGGTGAAGCAGCGCATCGTGGAGTTTCTCGCGGTGCGCAAGCTCGCGCCCGAACGCCAAGGCGCGATCCTGTGCCTCGTCGGGCCTCCCGGCGTCGGCAAGACGTCGCTCGGCAAGTCGATCGCGCGCGCGATGAACCGTCAGTTCCACCGCGTCTCGCTCGGCGGCATGCGTGACGAAGCCGAGATCAAGGGGCACCGTCGCACCTACATCGGCGCGATGCCCGGCAAGATCATCCAGGGCATCAAGCGCGTCGGCACGAACAATCCGGTCTTCATGCTCGACGAGATCGACAAGCTCGGTTCGGATTGGCGCGGCGACCCGTCGAGCGCGATGCTCGAAGTGCTCGACCCGGCACAGAACGACAAGTTCGAGGACTACTACCTCGACGTCCCGTTCGATCTGTCGCGCGTGATGTTCGTCGCCACCGCGAACTACGCGGGCCAGATCCCCGCGCCGCTCTATGACCGCATGGAAGTGATCGACATCCCGGGGTACATCCTCTCCGAGAAGCGCGCGATCGCGACGAAGTACCTCGTGCCGCGACAGCTCGAAGCGCACGGGCTCACGAAGTCCGACCTCAAGCTTTCCTACGCGACGATCCGCGCCATCGCCGAGGGCTACACGCGCGAAGCCGGAGTGCGCGGACTCGAACGCCGCATCGCGCAGGTGTGCCGCAAAGTCGCCGCGCAGAAGGCGATGTCCGAGAAGAAGCGCCGCAAGCCGATCACCGTCACGCCCGACGATCTGGCCGAGTACCTCGGACGCCGCAAGTTCGATCGCGAGAGCGAGCTGCGCACGCGTGGACCCGGCGTCGTCACGGGCCTCGCCTGGACGCCGTTCGGCGGCGACGTGCTGTTCATCGAGACACGCACCACGCCCGGCAAGGGCCACGTGCGCGTCACGGGCCAGCTCGGTTCGGTGATGAGCGAATCGGTCCAGATCGCGTCGACGATCGTGCGCAGCGAGGCCGAGCGCTTCGACATCGATCCGGTCGTGTTCCAGAAGCTCGACATCCACATCCACGTGCCCGCGGGCGCCGTCCCGAAAGACGGCCCGTCGGCCGGCGTCACGATGACCACGGCGCTCGTGTCCCTTCTGTGCCGCAACGGCAAGGGGCTCCGCGTGTCGAGCAAGATCGCGATGACGGGCGAGATCACGCTGTCGGGTACCGTCCTGCCCGTGGGCGGTATCCGCGAGAAGGTCGTCGCCGCCAAGCGGCAGGGCATCAAGACCGTGATCCTGCCCCGCACGAACGAACCCGATCTCGACGACGTCCCCGAACGAGTCAAGAAGGGGCTCACGTTCGTCTTCGCGGAAACGTTCGACGACGTGCTCGCCGTCGCACTGCCGAAGCTCGTGCGCGAAGAGTAGGCTAGAACCGCGTCTGCACGCCGAGTCCGAGGAAGTTCGAGCCGCCGGATGCGCCGTCGAAGATTCCCCAAGCGCCCGATCGATGGTGGAGTACGCCGACGAGGTCCCACGCGGTTTCGGGGATTCCGACGCCGATCTGCAGCTTCAGGAACGCGAGCAGGTGGTTCGTCTTGTCGTCGCGACGTCGGATCTCGAGGAGCGGGATTTTCTCCGCGTACGACACGCCGAAGCCCGACTCGAAGAACGTGCGCACGGTTTCCCGCCACGAGAAGTCGTCGTAGCGCGTCGTGAACGCGATCGCGCCCTCTCCGTAGCGCTCGTCGCGGTGGGTGTCGCGATGGATCGCGAGCGTCCCCTCGAGACCGTAGGTGATCGGGAAGTCCAATCCGACGAACGAGAGCAGCGGATCCGTCCCGAGACGGTAGCCGACCGCGACCGCACCGATCGAGTCGGCATCGAGCGAGACTTGACCGAGCGCGATCTCACCGATGTCTTCCTTGGCGCCGGCGGCTCGGTAGGCCGTGAGAGTCCACGCGTAGTCTTGGACGTCCATCGGAGTCGAGGGACGTTCCCGGGGCTCTTCGCGCTCGGGTTCGTGGTCCTCGAGGACGAACGGGTCGGGAGCCGGGGAAGGCGTCGTGTGACAGCCCGTGAGAAAGGCGCTGCTCGCGAGAATCGCGACGAGCGCTCCGCATCGAAACATGATGAAAGTCCAAGAACCCCGTGTCAGGAGCCGCTCTGGCCTCCGCCGCCCTTCGGTCGGAAGACGGGCCCCGAGAGGTCGGGCTTCTCGGTGCGCGGCTTCGCGAGCACGATCGACTCGCGGGTCCACTTGCCCGAGATCTGCCAGCGACCCGGATTCATGATCGCGCCGGGGTCGAGGATCTTGCGCAAGTTCAAGAACAGCTTGCGATACCCCTGATCGAACTTCTCCTTGAGCCGCTCGACCACGGGATTCGACGCCCGGCACGGGAAGAATCCGCACTCCGTCATCACTTCGGCCAAAGCCGGCTGGAACTCGAGAGCGACTTTCTTCTGCTCGAAGTTCTTCTTGTCGAACCGTAGCGCGAACGTGACCTCGCCGCTGTGACCGCCCTGCGTCGTGCGCGCCAGCGCGAACGGCGGGAAGCCGGCCTCGACGAGCTTCGCCGAGCCGCGCTCGATCATCGTCGCGTAGCCCGACGTGGGACCGATGGCACTGCTCCAAACGAGGCCGCCGCCTTCGTGATCGAGCATCGTCTCGAAGCGCGTGGGCACGTCCATGAGGCTCGCGACGCCCGGGTGCTGCGCACGAAACGCATCGAGCGCGACCGCCGCACCCGCGACCGACGTCGCGACATGAACGGCCTGCTTCTTCGCCTCGAGAATGGCCTGGTGGTCCGAGGACAGCGTCACCAAGAGGAACGCGCCCGGCCCTTGGGGAGGCGTCGTCGACGCGGGCGCCTCGCCGCTCGCGAGCATCGGATCGACGGCCCACGTCGCGAGCAGGACGTCGTCGCAAAGGTCTTCTCGCGCGAGGGCGCGCATCGCCGTCGTCGCCGACGGGACGTCCTTGGCAGAAACGACGAGCGTCTCGCGAAGCGCGGGCTTCGGCCACAGCTGAAGCGTCGCCTTCGTGACCACACCGAGCGTTCCGAAGCTGTTCACGAACAGCGACGTCAGGTCGGGAAGCGGCGAGCGCGAGCAGTTCGACGGCACGATCGAGCCGATGCCCGTGTGCACGTAGTCCCCATTCGAGAGCACCACTTCGACGCCGTTGATCCACGACGCGGCCGACCCGTGACGCAGCGACAGGTCGAGCACCGAGTCCATGAGACACCCCGCGATCACCGAGCTGTCCGACGGCGCCAGCGAGTATCCGAAGCGCAGGTTCGGCGCGTGCGTCTCGAGGTAATCGTGCAGCTCGCGCCAGGTCACTCCGGCCTCGATCGTCACGAACATCTCTTCGGAATCGACCCCGTGGATGCCCTTGAGGTCCTTGAGGTCGAGGATCACCCCGCCATCGTCCGGAACCGTGAGGCCCGAGACGTTCGTCTTGCCGACGACCGGGATCAGCGGCAAGCCGAACCGCCCCGCGATGAGCACGACCTCACGCGCCTGCGACGGCGAATCGGGCCGCGCCACGAGGTTCGCGCGCTTGGGAGCCGCGCAACTCATGTCGGAGGCGAAGGCCGTGATCGCCTTGCTCTCCTTCGTGACGCGCTCTTCCCCGAGCGAGCCGATCAGATCGGACATCGCCGATTTGACCGAATGGGACTTCTGAACCAACGGAGAGGCCTCCAAGTGGGGGTCCGGAGCCGTCCGGCGAGCGCCGGGCAGCGGGCGAAAGTCCGCGGATTATATCAGGAACCTCGGGGCCATGCAGTTCGGGCGCGACGGGATCCACATCAGACCGACTAAGAAGTCGCTGCCTTCGCTCTGAGCACACGTCGCTGGAGGATCCGGCATCGCGGATGGCCGACTGGAATCGAACGCGACGAGGTGCGGACTTCGTGTGG
The DNA here is from genome assembly GCA_030433195.1 of bacterium. GTDB lineage: Bacteria > Planctomycetota > JACOTG01 > JACOTG01 > JAUIME01 > JAUIME01. The sequence goes on along the minus strand of JAUIME010000044.1, from coordinate 3,488 downwards.
ATGATCGACGCTGGTTGTGAGGCGCCCCTTGATCGACGAGCTCGAATCCAAACCGGAGAGCTACGACCGAATCCTCATCGGCATTTCCAGACTGATCCGATCTTCTCGAAGAACGGCAGCCCGCTCGGTCAATACCGTCATGACCGCGACCTACTGGGAGGTCGGCAGAAGGATCGTCGAATACGAACAGGGCGGTCGAGATCGCGCCGAATACGGCAAGGCGCTCGCGCGCAATCTGGCCATCGATCTGACTCAGCGCTTCGGCCGAGGATTCTCGCATCGGAATCTCGACTACATGCGTCAATTCTACCTGACCTGGCCCGACCCGCCCATCGCTGTAACCGAAGGAAGGCACAACCGATCCGGCATTTCGCAGACACCGTCTGCGATTTCACGACGAGAGTTCGACCTTCCTTGGTCCCACTACGTCGAGCTGCTGCGTGTCAAGGACCGCGACGCCCGTACTTTCTACGAGCGCGAAGCGCTCGCCGGCGGCTGGACCCTTCGTCAACTCAAGCGTCAGATCAACACGCAGTTCTTCGAACGTGCAGCGCTGTCGAGAAACAAGACACGAGTCTTGTCGGAAGGCGAACGGCCACGACCCGAGGATACCGTAACCGCTGAAGAAGAGATCAAAGACCCGCTCGTCCTCGAGTTCCTCGACCTCAAGGACGAATACTCGGAGAGCGATCTCGAGGCCGCGCTGATCGGCTCCCTCGAGGACCTCCTGCTCGAGCTCGGCGGCGACTTCGCCTTCGTCGGAAGACAGAAACGCCTGCGTCTGGACGGGGCGTGGTTCCGGGTCGATCTCGTCTTCTTCCACCGTGGACTTCGATGTCTCGTCATCATCGAATTGAAACTCGGGGAGTTCTCGCACGCCGATGCGGGACAGATGAACCTCTATCTGAACTACGCGCACGAGCATTGGACGCATGAAGACGAGAATCCGCCGATTGGTCTCATCCTCTGCTCCGGGAAGAGAAAGAGCGTCGCGGAGTACGCACTCCGCGGCCTCGAGCAGGTCCGCGCCGCCGAATACCGTACGGTTCTTCCGGACCCACGGGTCCTCGCGGACGAGCTGCGCAAGACGCGAGACGCGCTGGAGAGGCGACGGTCACCGTCTTGATGAGGGCCCCCAATGAGTCCGAGAGGATCGAGGCGCTCGCTCGGCCGACGTCGATCATCAAAGAAAGAGCACGCCTACCCGCGGGCTTCGGGCGCCGGTTCGTTGTGTCTCGAGCAGGTGCGAGCGATACTCCGCGCGATGGAAACGCGCATGGCACTTGCTTCCGGCTGTTCTTCCGAGGATCGACGACCGGGTCGGATCCGCTCGCTCGCGTGCATGATCGGGTTCGTGGTCGTTGTCGGGTGCTCGCGCCCCACCGATGCTTGGATCGACGACCTCGACGATCCGAGCGAGCTGACGCGGCGGCTCGCCGCTCTCGCACTGCGGGAGGCGCCCGATCGCGACGCGCGCGATGCGATGCTGGCTCTCACCCGCGCCACGACGGACCGTCGCGGTTCTGTCGCGCGGGCTGCGGTCGAATCGTTGCGCGTTCGTCATGACGATGCCGTGCCGCTCTTGCTCACGTGGTTCGAAGACCCGCAGACGCCAGCGCGCGATCGTCGTGCCATCGTCGCGGCGCTCTCGGGGATCGGCGTCGAGGCGGCGCGCGCGATCCTCCGTCGCGTCCCGGCAATCGCCAACGACGGCGACCGCCTCGAGCTCGCGCGAGCCATCGCGCGATCCCCGGATTCCGCGCACGCGTTGCCGCTTCTCCTCGACGCGATGCGCGAGCAGCCCGGCGCCGGATCCGCCGACACGCATGCGACCGACGCGTCCCAGGTCGACGCGACGATCTCGCCCCGCTCGTTCGCCACGCTGACTCTTTCGCTCGCACTCGCCGAGCGGACCCTGCCGGCGGGCAGCGACGATACCGGCGACGGTACCCCGACGCCGGACGCGCTTCGCGACGCGCTCATCCAGGCCACGAGCGACGAGAACCCTTCGATCCGGACCTACGCGGTCCGCGGGCTCGCACGCCTCGCCGCGCTCGACGACCGTGCGCTCCGCGCGATCGAAGACGTTCTCGAATCGGCCGAGCGACCGTCGCTGCGCCGCACCGCGATCCTCGCACTCGCACCGCACTACGTCGCCGCGATCGCAGACCGCGCGAACGATCCCGATACGGCGGCGCACGCCGACACCGCACTCGATCGCTGTGGCGACGCGGCGATTCCCGCTTTCGTCGAAGTCTTGCGTCGTGACGATCCGCACCACGCCGTCATCGCCGCCAACCGGCTCGTCGCCAGCGGCAGGACCGCCGTGGGGCCGCTCCTCGACCTGCTCGCGGAGGAAGACTTCGCGAATACGATGCTGGTCGTCGACACGTTCGCCCGTATCGGGGTACCGGCCGTCGATGAACTCGTCGAGGCGCTGCGCGTCGGGCTGTGGCGCGTGCGCCCGACGGCAGCCGCAGCCCTCGGACGCATCCCCGCCGGCGCGGGGCGTTCGGTACCTGCGCTCGCGGAGCTTCTCGACGACGAGAACCGCCCGATCCGCATCGCCGCGATCCTCGCGCTCGCGCAGTTGCTTCCCGCGTCGCTCCCGACCGAGGACGCCGTGCGCGAAGCCGCGGCGACCGTCGACCGGAACCCCGCCGTCGACGCGGCGATCGGCCGCTTCGAGGCCACCCGCCGCGCGATGAGCGGGGGTTGATTCGCGCCGCGAGCGGGCCTACAATCGGCCTTTCCACCCACCCCCGACGGAGATCGCCCGTTGAACCGAGACGAGTACGCCGCCCTCGCCGAGCAAGAGAGCGCCGCGTGGGCCGACATGTCGCACCTCGACGGCATCTCGTGGCTGCACGCAAAGACCATCGATGCGTTCGTCAACCGGCGCATCACGGGCCGGCCCGAGGTCAACTGGTTCGACTACACCGTCTTCAAGTACCGCCTCGGCCGTGGACTTCGCGGCCCCGGCATGAGCCTCGGCTCGAACGACGGCCTGTTCGATCGGCAGATCATGCAAGCGGCACTTTGCACGCGATTCGACGGCTACGACATCAGCAAGGGCGCGATCGAAGCCGCTCGCAAGGCCGCGGAGTCCGAAGGGCTCGACATCGACTACCACTGTTGCGATCTCAATTTCGCCGAGATTCCGCACGAGAACTACTACACGCTCGTCGTGGCGGTCATGGCGCTGCATCACGTCGATCGGCTCGACGACCTGTACACGAAAGTCGCGCGTTCGATGCGACCCGAAGGCGTGTTCGCGTTCAACGAGTACATCGGCCCGAATCGCTTCCAGATTTCGGATCGACAGCTCGAAGCGATCAACGACTGTATGAAGATCCTCCCGGCACGATTGCGTCGGCGGTCTCTCGACGGAGTCATCCTCGAGAAGATCGAGCGCGTGAACGAGAAGGCGCTCATCGCGCACACGCCGTTCGAGGCCATCCGCTCCGAGGAGATCATGCCGCTGCTCG
>JAUIME010000043.1 GCA_030433195.1 bacterium | reverse complement strand
CGCAGGGATAGTCGAGTTCGTAGATCGACGCGAGACACTCGAGGGTCGCGTCGCGCTCGCCGCGTGTGACGACGACGATCGCCGCGAGCGGTGCCTGGCCATGACGCATGAGGCGCCGCGTGCGAGGAGTGGCGTCCGGGCAGGTCATCCGCGTGGGCTCCTCGAAGGCCCGGAAGCGCCCGCGAGCGGTGCGTAGCGTGACCCCGTGACGAGTCGCGCGAAACGGATCGAGGTGCGCAGAGCGCCGCCGCCGCAGATCGCGAGGAGCAGCGTGTGAGCCGATGCGCACACCGCGAGTTTGGCGACGAGACGCAGGCCACCGCCCGGCCACGCCGCTTCGAGCCCGATCGCGAGGGCGGTCGTGAGCGACGTCACGCCCACGGGCAGGCGCAGCGCACGCAGGTACGCGAGGTCGCCGAGGATGCGCCGGATGGCGGGCCAGGAGACGAACAGCACCCCCGCCGCCGAGAGGATGACGAACGACCAAGCCGCGCCGATCGCGCCGAATCGCGCCGTCATGGGGACCCCTGCCGCGAGCACGAGCGCGAGGTCGACGAGGGACGCGACCAACGTGAGATGCGTGCGGCCGTGGCTCGTCGCCAGCGCGATCCAGAGGCCGGCGAGTCCTTCGCGAAGCGCGACGCCGATCGCGAATAGCCGCAGCAGAGGAGCGACGTCCAGCCATCGCGAGCCGAACGCCGTGGTCACGATCGCTTCCGCGAAGACCGCGACGAACAGCGCCGTCGGAAGCAGCAGATGAGCGAGCGACCGGGAGGCTCGTGTGAAACAGGCGCGCGTCTTGTCGAGGTCGTCGCGCAGCTTCACGAAGACGGGATACAGGATTGCACTCGCGGTGCCGACGAGCTGCACACACACGACGGGGAAGACGAACGCGATCCCGTAGAATCCGAGCGCCGCGTCGCCCGCGAAGGCGAAGACGACGAGGTCGTCGAGTTTGTTGGCGAAGAACGCGAGAACGGACGTGACGAGCATCGTCCATCGGAACGCGAGGAAGCGCTGCGCGGTTTCGCGGCGGAAGCCGAACGCGACGGGAATCGGCTGCAGGGTCCACAAGAGTCCGCGAGCCACGAGGAAGCTCGCCGTGAAGGCGAGCGGCAGACTGCGCACTCCGAAGTCGAGGCCCACGAGTACCGTCGCGAGAATCGGGTAGAGCAGGATCTCCACGAAGCGCGGTGCGTGAATGGCGGCCGAGCGCCCCGCGCGCGCGACGAAGGCCGCCGGCAGTTCGAGCGTGTGCTTCATGCAGACCGGTGCGAGCACCACGAGCCAGTCGACGAGCTCGGGACGTCCGAACAGCCGCGCGAACGGGATCATGCAGAGGAGGTACGCCGAAAGCAATCCGGCGTCGCGAACGAACGACAGGGAGAACGCGGTGCGTACCGTCGCCGGATCCTCGGCCTGGGCGGCCGCGAGGTTGCGCGGCCAGCCGTGGACACCGGCGTTCGCGAACAGATGCACGTACGCGGTCGCGAGCGCGAGCAAGCCGAGGTCGGCCGGGAAGAAGACGCGCGCGAGCACGATCATCTGCACGATGCCGGCAAGCTGCGTCAGCAGCCCGAGTCGGGCCCGACGCGCGACGGCCGGATCGAGTCCGGCCGGTCGAGGGCTCGGCCTGTCGGAGACATTTGGGTTCGCATCCACGAACCGTCTATCGGAAACGCCGGCCCCGGTGGTGGAGCGACTCTTGCTACTCGATGAGGATCAGGGGGTTGCGCCGTCCGGCCGGGGCCCGCCGCTCAGGCCTCGACGCGAACCGCGGGTTCGTCCGAGGCCTCGCCTACGGTCCCGACGGCGGCCGCACGGGGCGATCCGGCGGCTCGAAGGCCCCGCACGAGAGCCTCCGCCCGGTCCGGCTTCACCGCGATGAGGAGGCCGCCCGCGGTTTGCGGGTCGAACAACGCGGCGAAGGGCGCGGTCGAAAGCACGTGGGGATGACCGGCGTCGAACCTCGAGGCGTGCTCGCGATTCGACGGGGCGAGCGAGCTCTTCACGCCCTTCGTCGCGAGTTCCGTGAAGCCGTCGAGAAGCGGAACGTCGGCGAGTTGCAGCGTCGCGTGGCGCCCCGATGCTTCGAGCATCTCGAGCAAGTGCCCGCCGAGACCGAAGCCCGTGATGTCGGTGACGCCCGTCGCCGCGTGGTCGCGCGCGAGCCGCGCGGCCGCAGCATTGCTCACGAGCATCGACTCGAGCATCGGTTCGATCCAGGTCGCGCGCGACTCGCAGAGCGGGAGCCCCGCCAGGATCGTCGCGGTTCCGAGCGGCTTCGTAACGACGAGTCGGTCGCCCGTTTCGAGCGCGCCCTTTGCGAACGGCTGCCGTCCATCGAGCTTTCCGAGAACCGTGTAGCCGATCGTGAGCTCGGCGGCTTCGGTGGTGTGTCCGCCGAGCAGCGTCGCTCCCGCCGTGCGCAGTTCGTGAAGTCCGCCCGCGAGCAGTTGGTGCAACAAGTCGGTCTGTTGTTCGCGCGGCCCCTCGGGAATCGTGACCATCGCGAGAGCCCCCGCGGGATCCGCTCCCGACGCGAAGAGATCGCTCAGCGCGTGAAGAGCAGCGACGCGACCGACGAGATACGGATCGTCGAGGAACGACTGGAAGAAGTCGACGGAGACGACGTCGAGGCCCGCGCCGGGCGCGAGGATCGCGGCATCGTCGGGCGCGTCGAGTCCCGCGCGGACGTGCGGGCTCTCGGGGATGTCGAGTCGCGACAGCGCTTCGTCGAGGACGCTCGCGCCGACCTTGCCGCCGCAGCCGCGACAGCGCATCGCCGGAACGTCTCGAGTGGCGCGCGCGGCCGCCTTGCGTGCGCGCTCGCGCTTCTCGGCCATCGCTTCGGTCATCGGCTCGACGCGTTGATGTTTGTTCATGAACGAGCGGTCGATGTGATCCTTGATCTGCCACACCCACTCGCCGGCGGCGGCGAAACCGCGGTACTGGCCGACGGCGCGACCGTCCCCCAGGGCGAGGAGCGAGAGGAAGTCTCGCTGCGGTTCGTATTCGACGAGATCCCGGCTGTCGAAGAGCCGACGGATGTTCTCCCAGAGGACCGGCCCTTCGCGCACTGCGTACACACCGGCCTTCGGGACGGGGCGATCCACGATGGCGGCCGTGTCGCCGACCACGAACACGGGATAGTCGGCCGTAGTGCGCAGCGTCGGTCGTACGGCGAGAAAGCCGTGTTCGTCCTTGGGAAGATCGAAACCGTCGAGGACGGGGGGCGCTGACGCGCGCACGGCCCAAAGCACGAGGTCGGAGGGCACCGAGATGCCTCGTTCGAAGACGAGTTCACCGTCGCGATAGGCCGTGGCGCGCGCTTCGCGCCGCACGGTGATGCGACGTCGATCGAGCTCGTCTTGGACGAGGTCGACGAGGCGGTCCGAATACCCGGCGAGGATCCGCGAGCCCGCGTCGACGATCTCGATGTCCGCCTCGATGCGCAGCGCTTCGAGCTTCGCCTCGAGACACAGCGCCACCTCGACGCCCGCGGCGCCCGCCCCGACGACGTGGATTCGCGGAAGCGGTTTCGCGCGCAGCGAATCGAGTCGCGTCTCGAGCCGGTCGAGGAACGTCGCCATGGGCTTGATCCCGAGCACCGCGGGATCCGATTCTTGGATCTCGAGACCGGCGGGCACCGACCCGATTCCGATCGAGCAGACGTCGTAGCGCAGCGGCGGGCGGTCGCGTAGCTCGATGCGGCGCGCGACGGGATCGAGCCCGGTCGCCTCCGCGATGACCAGTCGCGCGCCCGAAGAGGCCGCGAGTCGGTACAGGTCGATCTCCATCTCGTCGCGCTGGTACAGCCCCGCGAGAGTCCCCGGGAGCATTCCGCTGTAGGTGGCGCGAGCGTAGGGCGTCACGACCGTCAAGCGGACGTCGGGGATGGCCTGCATGCGCCACATCCGCAAGATGTGGGCGTTGGTGTGACCGGCGCCGACGAGCACGAGGTCGCGGCTCGGGAGCGAATCGAACATCGGCAGGTACCTCTCGGGGAAGAACCGGGGGTGAGCGTCAGGAGGTGATCTTCTCAGGGAGCGCTACCATAGCAGGCCGTTGAGAAACTCACCACAGCCGGAATCGCGGGCTAGCACAGCGGTGGCGTGTCGTCAGCGCGAGGAAGGTTCGCAGACGGGTCCTCGGCGAACTCGAGGGATCAGGTCGGTCGATTCGCGTCGGCGAAAGGGCGACGCGCTCGACGTCAGACGCCTTCTTGCCCGCGAAGGCGTTCGAAGACCTCGAGCGCGCGGTCGATCGGGATCGCGAGCGTCCGCGTGCGGCCGGCGCGCGCGATGTTGATCGCGACGATGTTGCCGTTCGAGTCGACGACGGGGCCGCCGATGTACTCGGGTTCGACGCGAGCGTCGTGCTGCAACACGTTGGCGATCCCGCTGCGCACGATGCTCAGGTCACCCTCGCCGAAGTCTTCGGCACCGACCGGCTCGACACGTCCGCCGAGCTGCACCGTGACCGTGCTCGCCGCGCCGTCCCGCACGATGCCGATCGCGACTTCGGCACCGGATGCGTGACTCGAGATGAGACGCATGGAGTGTTCGACCGAACGAGGCGATTGCCCCGCGATGGTCATGATGCGGTCGCCTCGGCGCAAGCCATCGCGCGCCGCGGCCGTGCCGTCGACGACTTCGACGATGCGAATACCCTCGGTGCCGCGTTCCTCGGCGAGACGCACCCCGAGAAATCCTCGACCGGCGCGGGGTAGCAAGCTCGTCGTGCCGATCTCGAGGCGCGATCGAGGTCCGATCGAGACGAGGTACTGGCCGAGGGCGAAGGCTTTGTCGGTCGCGAACTTCGCTTGCACGGGACAACGCACGGGAACGCGCAGCAGCGCGAGGTCGTGCGCTTCGTCGATTGCGTGGATCGTCGCGTCGTGCGTCGTTCCGTCCGGAAGCGCACATCGCGGTGTGGTGCCGCTAGCGAGGTTCGAGGCCTTCGTGAAGATCCAGCCGTCCTCGTGAATCACGGTACCGAAGCCGACGGTCACGTTCCATTGCGCGAGGATGCGGACCCGCGACGCACGCGCCGGGGCGGCGACGGTTTCGAAGACACGTACGAGACCACCCCCGCGCTCGAGGTAGGCTCGGAAGCGCGCCGCGGCCTCGTCTTCGACGGCTGTCGTCGCGGCGACACTCGTCGGTGTCGCGAGCTCGATCGCGTCGGGGACTTGCGCGTGGGCCGCTCCTGAAAACCCGCCCAAGAGCATCCAAATCGAAAGCGCCTGAAGTGCGACGCCGAGCGCCAGGCCATGCAGGGATACGAGGTGAACTCGTCGGTTCGTTCTCATGTTCGATCCTCAGTCCGATCGCGTTTCCGTGGGTCGGCGTTCGAGCGCGACTTCGATCTCGACGATCTCGCCTTCGCGCTGGACCGCGACGTCGACCGTGCCCCCGACGCGCATTCGCTGCAGTCGGTAGGTGAGGCTCTCGGTCGAACGGATCGGAGTCGATCCGAGTCGCGTGATGACGTCGCCGCTGCGGATGCCCGCGCGGTGCGCGGGAAGTCCCGGGACGACCGAGTCGACGACGCACTTGCCGTCGATGTTCTGAACCTGGACGCCGAAGTACGGCGAGTCGCGACGGAAGCGCGTGGAAGGAGCCCGCTCGCGCCATCGCTCGCCGGCGACCAACCGATCCCAGTTGTCGTGACCGACGTCGATCGGGACGTGCAGGTTTTGATGCAAGCGTTCGTAGATCCGACTGTGGATGCCGATCACGTTGCCGTCGGCGTCGAACAACGGTCCGCCGGAGTCGCCTTTGTTGATGATGCACGACGACTCGAGGAACCGGCCGCGAGACCAGCCTCGCCTCGGCGATTGGAACGCGGAGATTTGCCCGGCGCGAAGTACCGCGGGGCGGTGAGGATCGTAGCCGCCGGTGTGCCCGAGCGCGAAGCAGGGCGAGCCTTCCTCGAGCGACTCGATCGATCCCATTTCGGCGTAGGGCCAGGGGCCGGCGTCGTCGAGCTTCAAGAGCCCGATGTCGCGATCGAAGATGCAGCCGAGGGCTCGGGCGCCGATGCGCCGCCCGTCGGCCATGCGCACGGTCGCGCGGGACAGGTCGGGGGGTTCGAAGACATGGCCCACCGTGAGCACGTAGCCGTCGGGGGAGACGATGACGCCGCTGCCTTCGTTGGCCCCCAGCGAAACCGAAACCGTTGCGGCCAACATTCGTCCGGTGATGCGGGCCGTGCGGCGCTCGAAAGCGCGCAAATCGGCCAGCGTGTCGGCCACGGTCTCGACGACATCGGCTTCGGGATCCGCAGCTACCGCGGGAGCCGCCCCGGCGATCGCGATGGCGACGCCTGCCGATGGAACGCCGAAGGTGGGATTGAACGCGATGCCGAGCAGACAACTCCCGGCCAGCGTGACCGCGGTGATGAGCTTCGTGTGCATCCGTCGCATACCCGATATCGTCGTCATTTTCGGCCCGAATTTCAACGAGGAAGTCCGAAGCCCTCGAGATCGCGCCCCGCACGCTGCGGGCCGTCCTTCCCTCGGGGATACGGATTTCGTGCTCTGTCGTTTGCGAGGCGCTAGGATACTCCTCGGTCCGGGCCGATTCGGATGGCCCCCGTAGGAATCCGAAACGGCATTCCGTCACGATGGTTCGTTGTTCGAGGTGGGACCATGCAGGGATCGGTCCACGATACCGCCGAGTCGTCGACACCCGGCTCGCGGGTTTTCGATGCTTGCCCCTCGGCAGGGTTTCGGGTCCGAGGCCCGATCTCCGCCGTTTTCTTGTTCTTCTTCTTGTCCGGTACGATTTTCGTCGCGGCCTCGTGCTCGGATTCGTCGCGATCCAATGATCGCCGGATTACGAACGACGTGGCCTACGGAGATCTCGACGGGGATGGGGCGCTCGACGTCGTGCTCGCACGGCGGCGTCGCGTGACGCTCGACGAAGACGACGATCCGTCCGATCTGTCGTTCGTTCTGCGCGATCCGACCCGGCCGTTCCGTTGGGTGCGAACCCAGTCTCCGAATACCGGGCGGAACCCGCGACAAGTCGAGATCGTCGACTACGACGGCGACGGTCGACTCGAGGTGCTCGCCATCAATCGCAGTCCGAGCGACCTCTCGATCTGTTTCCCGGATCCGAGCGAGCCGGGCCGCTACTTCCCACCGACTCGGATCGCGGTTGGCGAACGCCCGACGGCGTTCGTGATCGTCGACCTCGATGGCGACGGCTTCCTCGACCTCGCGTTCGCGAACACGGAGCTGACGGCTCTCTCGATTCTCTTCCAAGACCCCATGGTCCCGGGAAGCTTCTTCGCCGAAGAGCGGTTCGAGATCGGTGAGCGGCAGGCCGCGATCGTGTCCGGTGACGTCGACGGGGATACGCGTCCCGATCTCGTCGTCGCGACCGAAACGCGCGTCTTCGTCGTACTGCAGGACGCCGGTGGGGGTGGCGTGTTCACGGCTCCCGTCGAGGTCTTCGGTCCCGCGCGACCTTCGGCTGTCGCGATCGGTGACCTGAACGCGGACGGTCGTCTCGACCTCGTGATCGCGGACCGCGAGCCTGATTTCGGTCAGGTGCACGTGCTGCTCCAGGATCCGGCGGGCAGCGGAGCGTTCGCGACTGCGCAGTCGCTGTTCACGATCGACAAGCCGACGGACGTCGCGATCGGCGACGTCGATCGTGACGACCTCGTCGACTTCGTCGTGACGAGCTTTCGCGAACGCCAGGAGCGTAGCGACGAGGGCTGGATGTCGGTCTTTCTTCAGCAGCCCGCGATCCCGGGCGAGTTCTTCGAGAGCGACGCGTATTCGGTCAGCGGAGAGACGCGCTCGCCGCGGATCGTCGATCTCGATGCCGACGGCTTCGTCGACGTCCTCGTGGCTTCGGGCGCCGCTCGCGTCTTCGATGCGATTCCCGATGCGCCGGGGCGTTTCGAGCGGTCTCGCGTGATCAAGCGCTGATCGCTGTCAGCGTCGGTCGAGGGCCGCGTCGGGCAGCGCGCGAATGGCGGCGCGGAATTCGTCGGGTGTCGCGTCGCGGCGGAGGACGCGATCCGCGAGGGTTCGTTTCCAAGCGCGCGCTCCCGCGACGCCGCAAAACAGTCCGTGCAGATGCCGCGCGATCACGCGCAGCGGAAGCCCGCGGCCGTGCCACGTCTCGGCATAGGGAATCGTCAACTCGAGCAACGCGCGGCGCGTCGTCGATTCGTCGGCATCGGCGTCCTCGAAGATCACTCGGTCGGCGTGTGCGAGTAGCATGGGATCGTCGTACGCGGCGCGTCCGATCATCACTCCGTCGACGTGCTCGAGGTGATCGCGTGTCGCTTCGAGCGTGCGGATGCCGCCGTTGATCTCGATGACGAGATCGGGATGCTCGCGTTTCAGCCGATAGACGTCTTCGTAACGCAGCGGCGGGACGGTGCGGTTCTGCTTCGGGCTCAGCCCGCTCAGCCAAGCTTTGCGCGCGTGCACCGTGAATCGATCGCAACCCGCGGCGGCGACGGTCGCGACGAAGTTCTCGAGGTCTTCGTAGCGGTCGCGGTCGTCGATGCCGATGCGATGTTTCACGGTGACCGGGACGGGGACGGCGGCGCGCATCGCGGCGACGGCATCGGCGACGCGCGTCGGCTCGCCCATGAGGCACGCGCCGAAGCGACCGCGTTGCACCGCATCGCTCGGGCAGCCGACGTTGAGGTTGATTTCGTCGTAGCCGAGGTCGACGCCGATGCGAGCGCACGTCGCGAGCTCGGCGGGATCGTCGCCGCCGAGTTGGAGCGCGACGGGTGACTCGTCTTCGGGAGAGAACCCGAGGATCTCGTCGCGATCCCCGTGAAGGATGGCGCCCGTGGTCACCATTTCCGTGTAGAGCAGCGTGCGCTTCGTGAGGCGCCGCGCGATCCACCGATAGTGCCGATCGGTCCGCTCCATCATCGGCGCGACGCTCAGCGGCCACAGTCCTCCGCGGCGAGCGCGCTCGTCCGCGCCGGACGGGGCCGCACAGGCGGGCGGGCCTTGCGCATCGCGGGAGTCGGCGCTCGAATCGGTCGTGTCGATGGGGCTCGTCGTCATGGGGGCTCGTTCGAGGAGATCTCGATGGGCGGGCTCGGCGGGGTGATCGTGGGCTGCTAGGCGTCGATGATCCCAATCCGGTCGGAATCTCGCAAGACGTCGGTCGCGGCGCGATGCAGCAGCGCATGGCGGCGCACGAGACGCGCGAGGTCGCGGTCGTAGCCGCCGCCGATGACCGCCGCCACGGGAGTCTCGGTCGCGCGGCACGACTCGAGTACGTAGCGGTCGCGCGCCGCGAGCCCCGCGTCGGTGAGCGCCAGTTTTCCGAATCGGTCGTCGCGGTGCGGGTCGACGCCCGCGTCGTAGAAAACGAGATCGGGGCGCACGTCGTCGAGCAGGCGCGGAAGGTACGACCGCAGGATCTCGAGGTATGCGTCGTCTTCCGTGTCGTCGGGAAGCGCCACGTCGAGATCACTCGTGCGCTTGATGCGCGGGAAGTTGGTCGCCCCGTGCATCGAGAACGTGAAGACGCTCGGGTCGTTCGCGAAGATCATTGCGGTGCCGTCTCCTTGATGCACGTCGAGATCGACGATGAGAGCGCGTGCGATCGCCTGCTCGCCTTGCAGCAGCCGGATCGCGATGGCCATGTCGTGGAAGATGCAGAACCCCGAGCCGTAGTCGGCGAACGCGTGGTGTGTGCCTCCCGCGGTGTTGCACGCGATCCCGTGCTCGAGGGCCAAGCGCGCCGTGAGAAGCGTCCCCCCGGCCGCGTACATCGTGCGCCGCACCACGGCGGGGGACCAGGGGAATCCGATTCGGCGGAGCGCGCGCGCTTCGAGCGTGCCGTCGAGATACGCGGCGACGTAGGCCGCGTCGTGTACGGCCTCGACGGCTTCGCGCGGGATCGGCACGGGCGTGTGGAATTGGTCGGGCGTCGCGAGCCCCTCGGCGAGCAGGTACTCGTACAACGCGCGAAACTTCGACATCGGAAACGGATGGCCTTCCGGCATCGGAACGTCGTAGGCGGGGTGATAGACGAGCGGGAGCGATCGTCGCGGGGGTGCGTCCGAGGATCGGTTCATGATCGTGGGATTCTCGCATGCGATCGGGCGTGACACGAATCTCGACGGTTGCTAGATTCGGCGCCCATGATCGCTCTTGCCACGCAATCGAACCTTCCGGATTGGGAAGTCGACGACTCGCCGTTTCACGCCGCGCTCGCGGATCTCGGGATCGAGGCCGCACGTGTCGCTTGGGACGATCGTTCCGTCGATTGGTCGCGCTACGACGCGGTCGTGATCCGCACCACATGGGACTACACGGCCAAACACGAGGCCTTCGTCGCGTGGGCCGATTCGGTCGAGAGCGTCACGAAGCTCTACAATCCCGCCGACGTCGTGCGCTGGAATACGCGCAAGACGTACCTGCGCGAGCTCGAGTCGCGTGACGTTCCGATCGTGCCGACCGAGTGGGTATTGCCGGGGGAGCGCCGCCAGATCGCCGAGATCGTCGAGCGGTGCGGGTGGGAGCGCGGCTTCATGAAGCCCGTGATCGGTTCGACGGCCGAGGCGACGCTGCGTTTCGATCGGACGGACCTCGCAGCCGCCCAGCGGCACCTCGACGAGCTCGCCGCGAAGTCGGGTGCGATGGTCCAACCGTATCTCGCCTCGGTAGAGAGCCACGGCGAGTGCTCGATCGTTCTGTTCGACGGCGAGTTCTCGCACGCGGTGCGCAAGGTTCCGGTCGCGGGAGACTACCGCGTGCAAGACGACTTCGGTGCATCCGACGCGGCGCACGAAGCTTCGGCCGAGGAACGCGATCTCGCCCGGCGAGCCGTCGCGGCATCCGGATTCGAGGATCTCTTGTACGCGCGCGTCGACTATCTGCGAGACGATTCGGGCGCCCCTCGACTCGTCGAGTTGGAGCTCGTCGAGCCTTCGCTCTTCTTCCGGCACGATGCGACGGGGGCGCGACGCTTTGCCGAAGCGGTGCGCTCGCGCTTGGCGTGACGAAGGTCGAAACGAAACGGGCGCCGACAGGTTCGCGACGGCGCCCGGTGGATCGGGTCTTCGTTCGACGAGTCGGATCGACTGCGACGTGGTCGGTCGGCGATCAGTCGGGCTTGCAGTCGCCGCCCATCTCGGCCATTGCCGCGGCGGCGGCCTTCGCCATCTCTTCGGGCGTCATGTCTTTCACGTGGGTCGCGAACGACCAGTGGTGGCCGTACGGATCGACCACTCGACCGTAGAGATCGCCCCAGAACATCTCCATGACGGGCATCGTCGACGTCGCGCCCGCATCGACGGCTTTTTGGTGCGCGGCCTTGGCATCTTCGGTGTAGATGTGGATCGTCACGCAGCTGTTCTTCAGCGTGGTCGGCGACGCGGGGCCTTCGCCGGGCCACTCTTCCGAGACCATGACGACCGAGTCGCCGATCTTGACTTCGCCGTACATCACCGACTTGCCGTCGGGGCCGGGCATGCGGCAGAGCTCTTCGCCGCCGAAGGCCTTCGTGTAGAAGTCCATGGCCTCCGCAGCGCCCTTGATGATGAGGTGGGCGCTCACTCGGTTGAAGTGGTCGGGAATCGGTTTGACGTTCGACATCGATGGTCCTCCTTAGGGTTCGGAATCGGATTCGGACGCGAATCTCGGGGGACGCGATGCCGGACGCCTCGCGTCAGAGCGGCCATCCTGGCAGGCCGACGCGCGCGGTGCAAGAGGGTGCCAGGCGCTACGAGCGCGTCAGCCCTTGCGAAAACCGAACGCCATGAAGTTCGCGGTCGCGGGCGGGGGCGGGGTGCGGAGCGTCACGAGCCACGCGGCCGCGATCGCGGCCAACCAAGCCCAGAAGACGGGCAGGAAGCCGAACGTCGGCAGCACTCCCGTGAGCCCGAGAGCGAGCACGACGTTGCCGCAGAGGACGGACGCGATCGCTCCTTCCTTGTTGAAGCGCCGCCACGTGACGCCGAGGTAGAGCGTCGGAGTCAGCGTTACGTAGCCGCTGAACGCGATCGAAGCGATGCCGTATACCGACTGGCCCCACGTGAGGGACAGCACGAGTACGACCGCGGCGATCGCCACTCCGAACACACGCGCATTGCGAATGTCGCGGCTGTCGTCGCGTTCGCCGGTCGGCGGTCGGAGGCGGTCGAGCACGTCGCGCGTCAGCATCGAACCGAGCGTGAGGATCTGTGCGTCGATCGTCGACATGACCGCGGCGAGCACGGCCAGGAATCCGATCGCGGCGAGCACTTCGGGGAGATGCTCGAGGATCATCATCGCGAAGATCTGATCGGATTCGCGTCCTTCGAGTCCCGGGAATTCGGCGGCTCCCCAAACGCCGATCAAGACGGGCGGTAGCCACAGTGCGGCGAGGGCGATCGGGTACAGCTTGCATACCGTCGTGAGTGCGCGTTCGCTTTCGGCGGCGAGGAGCCGCACGAACATGTGCGGGAACGCGACCACGGTCAGCGAGATCAAGAGCGCCCACGACGTCCATGCACGTGGCTCGAAGATGTCGCGATCGCGATCGACACGCAACAAATCGGGATTGACGGCCTCGACGCGATCCATCGCCACGTCGACGCCGCCCATCGAATGCGCGATGAGCACGATCGCCACGATCAGGAACGTCGCGAAGATCGAACCCTGGAGGACGTTCGTCCACGCCGTCGCGCGCATGCCCCCGACGGTCGTGTACGCGAGCGCGACGGTGATGACGGCGGCAGCGCCCGCGGCCATCGGGATCGCGCCATCGGTCACGCGGTCGAGCGTCACGGCCGCGCCCTTCACGGCGACGACCATGTAGGGAAGGGTGTACGCGAGAAAGAAGACGAACAGGATCATGCCCACGAGCGGCGACGCGAATCGCTTCGCGTAGAGTTCCGCCGGCGTCACGGCATTCAAACGCCGCGCCATGCGCGCGGCCGGGATTCCGACGATGAGGAACGTCAGGGGCGTGCACAACGCGACGATCGGCGCGTTGAGTCCGAAGATGCCGACGCCGTCGTGATACGCCTGTCCGGGAACCCCGACGAGGACGAACGACGTCGCGTTCGTTCCGAAGAGCGCCATGAAGAGGACGAGCGTCCCGAGCTTTCGCCCTGCGAGGAAGTACTCCTCGGGGGAAGTCGACGATCGACGCGTCGATAGAACTCCGAGGAAGAGAACCAAGCCGGCGTAGACGACCAGAGCGATTCCGATCGTCGTGAGGCTCATCCCGAGCGGTCCTCGAAGAGGCGCGCGCAAACGAACAGGAGCAGGATCCACGCGCCGGCCATCCACAGCATGCGATAGCCGATCTCTTCGGGCAGGACGCCGCCGTACACGATCACGCGCTGGGGGCGCCAGTAGTCGATGTGGAGTGCGAGCAGCGTCGCGAAGCCGAACCACGCGATGCCGAGTGCGATGCGTCGTTGCACGAGGAGGTCTTTCGTCGGTTGTCCGTCAGGCGGCGATGGGCGCCGACTCGTTTACTCGCCCGCTTCCGCTTCGGCCGCCTTGACCTCCTCGAGCGTGGGATTCACGTACTCCCAATCGAGGTCGGACTTGCGAAGGAATTCGGTCAGTGTCTTCATCTCGACTTCCGGCGGAACGATCACGGCGAACATGCGCGCGTTGAATCCGTCGTAGCGACAGCCGAGCTTGCCGACCTTCTTGAAGAACTGGTTTGTCGAGTCTTCGCCTTCCTTGGTGAAGACCCGTATCGTGCGGTTGCCGGAGCTTTCCTTCACCCGCACGAAGCGCAGCAACCCGTCTTCTTCTTTGGCTTCGACGGTGTCCCCGACGGACACGCCGTAGACGTAGAACGGGCTGCCCTCGAGGCGATACGTGCCGTCGCCGACGGGCACGCCCCAGATCGCTTCGGTGTCGCCCTCGTCGTCGACGAAGCCGATTCGTACTTTCTCTTCGCTTTCGCTCATGCTCTCCGGACCCAAGCGCCCTGGCGGAACCCACGGTCGGTCCCGAGATTCGGAACCGCCGAAACGGCCACTAGTATAGCGGCTCGCTGCGGAATCGCAAACGCGTCGCGGAGGGGTTCGTGGCGGCGCCGAAAGTGGCCCGCGAGCGCCCGCCGATCAGCCGGCGTCGCGATCGCTCGAATCCGTGCGGTCGGGGTCCCCGCCGTCGCCCGCGTTCGACTCGCTCGCTTCGTCTTCGTCGACGTTGGCTGAGTCGTTCTCGCTCGCCTCGAGGATCTCGCGAAGCGTCTCCTCCCGCACCGTGTAGACCTCGCCGCAGAAGTGACACGTGACGCGTTGACTGTGGTTCGCGCCGAGGATCTCGCGAATCTCGTCGTCGGGGAGCGTCGAGATCGCCTGGGCGATCTTGTCGTAGTTGCAAT
>JAUIME010000772.1 GCA_030433195.1 bacterium | reverse complement strand
AGTTCTATCTCGGCGACGGGCTCGGCGGCTTCACGCGCGGCGGTGTCGAATTCGACACGGACCGCGCCATCACGTCGATCGAGTGTGAAGACGTCAACGGCGATCGAATCGCCGACCTCATCGGGCTCGATGCGAACGGCAATCAACTTCTCGTGTGGAAGAGTCAGGGCGCAGCAGGCAAGTTCGACGATCCGATTCTGCGCGGAGTGTCGGAGACCCCGATCGCCATCATCACATTTCGGGCGAACGGGATCTTCATCCCCGACCTCGCGGTCTTGCATCGCCGCCCCGCCGTCATCACGGTCCTTCGCAACACGTCGTCCTGATCGCGTCGTCGATTCTCGCGACGAGCCGCTGCTAGCCCGCTAGTTCCGGTTCAACCAGACGAGCAGCGCCTTCTGCGCGTGCAGTCGATTCTCCGCTTGGTCGAACACGATGCTCTGCGGCCCGTCGATGACTTCCGCGGTCTGCTCTTGCTGCCGATTCGCCGGCAGACAGTTCATGAAGACCGCGTCGGGTTTGGCGTGAGACATCACGTCGGCGGTGACCTGGAACGGCAGGAACAGTTGCAAGCGAGCCTGCTCCTCGTCGGGTGAAATGTGGTAGCTCATCCACGAGTCCGTGTAGACGACGTCGGCATCGCGGACTCCCTCGTTGGCGTCGTGAACCACGCGCACGCTACCCCCGTACTGCTTCGAGAGCGCTGCGGCTTCCTCGAGGATCCACGCTTCCGGACGCGTCTCCTCGGTGTCCGGACATGCGACCACGACCTCGAAGCCCATCATGATTCCGCCGACGATCCAACTGTAGGTGACGTTGTTGCAGGAATCGCCGACGTACGCGACCCGGCGCCCCGGCTCGAGCGACCCCCAACGCTCCCGCAACGTGAGCAAGTCCGAGAGGATCTGACAGGGGTGCGCGATGTCGCACATCCCGTTGATGACCGGCACGCTCGCCGACTTCGCGAGCTCGGCGAGGTCGCTGTGTCGATTGAGCCGGGCCATCATGAAGTCGACCATCCGCGACGACACCTTCGACGTGTCCTCGATCGACTCCTTGCGCCCGAGCGGCGAATCCTTGACCGAGTAGAAGATCGCGTTGCCCCCCATCTGCGTCATCCCGACTTCGAAGGACAGGCGCGTCCGCAAGCTCGGCTTCTCGAAGATCATGAGCAGAGTCTTCGCGGCGAGTTCGTTCGCAACGCTCGCCGGGTTGCTCTTGATCCCGACCGCGCTCTCCACGAGCGCTTGCAGGTCGTCGCGCGTGTGATCGCTCAATCTCAGAAAGTGCTTCATCGTCGCTCGCTCTCTTCCCAACGGGCTCGGCGCCCTCGTTCGCTCTTCGTCTCGCGTCGGCCGGTCGTTCAGCCGTCCGCGACTTCTTCGTCGCTCACGATCCACGTCCCGAGATCGCCATGCACGTAGGCGCGATCGAGATTCTCGGCCGTCGTGATCAAGGCCCGGCGACCGCCGCCCTCCACGAATTGCAGCGCGGCCCCCACCTTCGGTCCCATGCTTCCCGGCGGGAAGACCCCGCGGTCGTAGTGACGTCGCATCTCGCTCACGCCGATGCGATGGATCAGATGCTGCGTCGGCTCGCCGTAGTCGAGGAAGACGTGATCGGTTCCGGTCAAGAACACGATGTCGTCGGCGCCGAGCTGATCGGCCAGCAACGCCGAAGCGTAGTCCTTGTCCACGACGCCGTCGATTCCCTCGAGCGCGCCGTCTTCGAGCTCGTAGACGGGCATGCCCCCCCCACCGGCGGCGATCACGACCGTCCCGGCCCGAACCAGCGTCTCGATGCTGTCGATCTCGACGATGCGCCGAGGATGGGGCGACGGGACCACGACGCGATAGCCGCGGCCCGCGTCCTCGACGACGCGGAATCCGGCATCCTCGAGACGATCGGCTTCCTCGCGCGAATAGAATGGCCCCACCGGCTTCGTGGGCTCTGCGAGCGCCGGGTCGTCGGCGTCACACACGACCTGCGTCAGGATCACGGCCACCGGTCCGTCGAGGTCTTCGCGCACGAGTTGGTTCTTGAGCGACTGACCGATCATGTAGCCGATCTCGCCCTGACTCTCGGCGACCGCGACTCCGATCGGGATCGAATAGGCCTTCCCGAGCGCCGACTGCACGCGAATGAGGATGTTCCCGACCTGCGGCCCGTTCCCGTGAGTGAGCGTGACGCGATGACCCGCGCGGATGAGGGACACGACGCCGCGCACGCTGAGTCGCGTATTCGCGAACTGCTGCGGGACCGTCCCTTCTTCCCGTTCCTTGATGATCGCGTTTCCACCGATCGCGACCACGACTCGACGAGCGGATTTCACGTGTGTCCGACCCCATGGCTGGAAGCGCGGCCGCTCTTCGGCATCACCGCGCGGGTGGTGGGAATGTCCTTCGAGAAACGACGTCTCGCGGACTGCCCCTTCGAACACGAGGCGTCGAACGCCTCCCGAGCTACTGCGTCAAGAAATCGAACTCGCCCTGCTTCACGCGACGCTCGCAGTAGATGCACCGCAGCATCGGCGGGCTCTTGCTCACGAGGAAGAACTTCGGCCGTACGTCCTCGACCACCGTGATGCAGTGCGGATTCCCCATCGAGACACTGCTGACATTGAGAGTGGTGCCACCGACTTCCAGC
>JAUIME010000771.1 GCA_030433195.1 bacterium | reverse complement strand
GGCACCGCTGAAGAAGTCCGCGTAGCCCTCGTTGAACCACGTGTGCGGCGGCAGCTCGACCGTCGAGTAGTGGATGTACTGGTGAAACGCCTCGTGGTAGAGGACGATGTAGGTGTCGCGGTTCCCGCGCCGGCTTCCTTGCTGTCCCGCGACGTTGTCGTAGAGCACGAGTTCTTCTTGGACGAAGTTCCAGTAGCCTGCGGTGCCGCGACGTCCGCCGTAGTCGTAATAGCCCTGACGGTCGCGGCAGACGCGCACGACCGACACCGCTTCGACGGGCGCAACGGGCGGGAACAGCTCTTCGTAGAACGCGCGCATCGCCTCGAGCGTGATCTCGAGATGCTTGAGCATCTTCTTGTCGCGCGAGTTGTGCAGGATCAGGTAGTTCTCGGTGTCGATCGCATCCCAGCCGCGCGCGAGCCCTTGTCGCCGCTCGATCCGAAACTCCGGCTGCTTGTACTCGGGATGATCCTCGTAGAACTCGAGTAGCTCTTCGAGCCCGGCCGCCTCGATCTCCATCCCTTCGAGCGAACGACCGGCGCGATAGAAGTCCTTGTATCGCCGCGGAAACTCACCGGCGGGCGCAAAGCCGACGAGCGCGACGTAGCGGTCTTCCAGCTCGTAGACCCACGCGACAGCCTTGCGCGTGTTCAGATCGTCGAAGTCGGGAATCGGAGGCGGATTCTTGCCGCCGCGGCGCGGCAGCAAGCCGAGCCGGTATTCCTTCCAGGCGCGCTCGCGATCCTCTTCTTCCGTCGCCTCGTAGACGTGCCAACCGCCGAGCCGCTTCTTGATGAGCTCGTCGAACGACGACGCCGAGAGACGCTCCTCGTAGATTTCATCCCAGCTCTTCGGCTTCGGCTTTTCGTCCTTCTTCTCGCCGTCGCCGTCCTCTTCACCCTCCCCCTCTTCGTCTTCGGGGGGACCGGGCGGAAGCGGCTCCTCTTCTTCGCCGGGGGGCGGGCTGACCTGCACCTCGAGGCGCGGCGGCTCGGGCTTCGGGATCGACGCGATCCAGATCTCGACGCCCTGCGAGGAGCGCCGCGCGGGATCGTTGCCGCCGACGCGCTTCACGGCGCGGACGTACTGCGCGACGACGATCTCGTCGCCGGGCTGCACGGGAACCTCTTGGTATCCGCGCGGGCAGAAGAACTTGAACCCGCGATCGGGCATCTCGACGCGATACATGCCGTCGGGGACGCGCTGTGCGGTCGCGCGCGAGGCATCGAGGACGACCGCGAAGACGAGAACGAGAGCGAAAACCAGAAGCCGACCGGACGACGTGCGCAAGCGAAACCTCCTGCATCGACGATTCGAGCGGCCCGACCGACGTCCGCGACCTCCGCGCCGCACCGTCGCCGGGCAAGTCCGCCGCTATTGTGCCCCGAGACGCGCGAGCGGGCAAGCCGCTCCAAGGCACGGTTTGCTAGAACCTCGACGGACTGCCGGAAGCGGAGAACCATGGGCCGACCCGCCGTATTCATCGATCGCGACGGAACCCTCATCGAGGACACGAACTACGTGGGATCCGTCGACGAGGTGATTCCGATCGCCGGGGCCGCCGAAGCGCTCGCGCGGCTCACGAACG
Organism: bacterium; assembly: GCA_030433195.1. Taxonomy (GTDB): domain Bacteria; phylum Planctomycetota; class JACOTG01; order JACOTG01; family JAUIME01; genus JAUIME01. The sequence goes on along the minus strand of JAUIME010000771.1, from coordinate 1,080 downwards.
CCGACGTGCCGCTCTTTCTCGTCACGAACCAGTCCGGCGTCGGCCGCGGGTACTTTCCCATGACGGCGGTCGACGCGATCCACGCCCACCTGACCGAGATCTGGAGCGCCGCTGGGGGCCGGTTCGAGGACATTCTCGTCTGCGGCTGCCACCCGGATCGCGGCTGCCCGTACCGCAAGCCCTCGCCGCGCTTTCTGCTCGAGGCGGCCGAAACGCACGATCTCGACCTCGCGCGCTCGACGATGGTCGGCGACTCCGCGGCCGACATCGGATGCGGCAATGCGGCCGGTGCGCGGACGATCCTCGTGCGCACGGGCAAGGGTCGCGACACCGAGAGCGACGGCCGCACCCGCCCCGACCTCGTCGTCGACGACTTCAGCGCGGCAACCGAAGCCGTGCTCCGCGAGCTCGCGAGGAGCGAATCATGATCGATCGACAAGCCGCCACGCCGACGAGGCGCCGAAGATGAGCACCGCCGACACCCTCCTCGAGATTCGCAACGTATCGCGCAGCTACGGCAGCGAGCTCGCGGTCGACGACCTCTCGTTCACGGTCGAACGCGGCGAGATCTTCGGGCTGCTGGGCCCCAACGGTGCCGGAAAGTCGACGACGATCCACATGGCGGTGGGACTCCTCGCGCCCGACCGCGGCAGCATCGAGCTCGTCGGCGAGGGGTCACCGCGCGACCCGCGCGTGCGTCGACACGTCGGCGTCGCGCCGCAAGCACTCGCCATCTACGACGAGCTCACCGCCGAGGAGAACCTGCGCTTCTACGGCAAGCTCTTCGGCCTCGCGGGCCGCGAGCTCACGGCGCGCGTCGAAGCGATGCTCGACTTCTCCGGCCTCGCCGACCGCCGCCGCAAGCGCATCTCGAAGTTCTCGGGCGGCATGAAGCGTCGGCTCAACATCGCCGTCGCCCTCGTGGCCGATCCGAAGCTCCTGCTGCTCGACGAGCCGACCGTCGGCGTCGACCCGCAGTCGCGCAACGCGATCTTCGAGAGCATCCTCGCGCTCGAGCAACAAGGCCTCACGGTGCTCTACACCACGCACTACATGGAAGAGGCGCAGCGCCTGTGCGAT
>JAUIME010000770.1 GCA_030433195.1 bacterium | reverse complement strand
AGTCCGAGTAGGGCGTGCCGTCCGAGCCGATCTCGGTGCCGTACTGGTTCGCGCCGTCGCCGCGTCGATACATGAGGAGCGCCTTCGCGACCGTGTTGCCGATGCCGACGGGCGTCGTGATGTCCATCGACGTGTTCATCGGGTCGTAGCCCGCGGCCTTCATCTGCGCGGTGATGTACTTCTCGTGGTGCGGGAGCTGATCGACGAGCGTGCGATAGGTCGCGTACGCGATCGCGACTTCTTTGTTCTCCTTCGTGTGCTCGACTTCGGGTCGGCGGAGTTTGCCGCCGAAACGGCTGCCGACCGCGGTCGAATCGTAGCAGGCCCACGCATCGAACATCGCGGTCATCGGGATGGCCATCTGCCGCGACAGGATCGTGGGGCGGGCACCGATGCGCTCGACGTCGCGCGCCGAGGCTTCGAGCGTCACGTCGAGCCAGTAGTTGGCCGCCGACGTGTAGGCGGGGCCGGAGGCACCGGCCTTGCGCGTGCCGTCGGTGTCGGTCGCCATGGCGGGCGCGACGAACAGGGCCACCGCGAGGGCGGCGAGGATTCGGGAGAGACGCTGCATGGAGGAAGCTCCTGTATCGTGTCCTGAGGGAGGTTCGAGCGAGGTCGACGGCGCAGTCAGCCGGCGTCTCGCGGAAGGATTCGGTCCTTCTCTTCGATCGGGGTCGAGTGTACCCGACCGGTAGCATAGCGTCTGTCGAACCTGTCGACATCAAGGTGTCGGAATCGAGCTACAAGAGGCCGCGTGGGCCGTCTGGATGCGCTGGTGGCGCGTCTCGGTCAGAGTCGCTCGAGGATCTTGCGGACGCGCGGCGCCATCGGATCGGAGGGCGCGACCTCGAGGAAGCGCTCGTAGTGCTCGCGGGCCTTCGACGGGTTGCGCATGACGTTCTCTTCGATGTCGGCGAGCATGATGAGGGCGTCGGCGTTCGTGGGGTAGGCCTCGACGGCGCGGCGCAGGAACGCGGCGGCCTCGCGCGGCCGGTCGAGCGTGCGGTAGACGGAGGCGAGGTTGATCAGGCCGACTTCGTCTTCGGGGCGGAATCGCAGCAGACGCTCGTAGTGGCGCTCGGCCTTGCGGAAGTCCTCGCGTTGGACGAGCACTTCGCCGAGCAGGTAGAACGCGCTCGTGCAGCGCGGCTCCCGTACGAGGATGTCTTCGAGCAGCGATTGCGCTTCTTCGAGCTGCCGCGAGGAGACGAGCCGCGACGCACGGCCCAGGTCGCGCAGGGTCTTCACGCCGTCTTTGGGATCGGGCCGGTCGAGCGCGTCGGCGGTCGCGCTCTCGACTTCGGTGCGCTGCGCGGATTCGGCGACGTAGCCGAGCTTCGCGAGCATGGCGCGCGATTCGGCGTCGAGCTCTCGTTCGGCCGCGACGCCGGAGCGCCGGTAGTCGCGGACCGTGTCGTCGAGTGTAGAGAGCATGCCGGCGGCGCGGTCCGAGTCTTCGTCGTAGCGGTTGGTGATCTCGCCGGGGTCGGACGCGAGGTCGTAGAGCTCGGGACGCGGAGCGAGGATGACTTTCCACGATCCGTCACGTAGCGCGAGCAGCGGACTCCAGTCGAATGCGGTCTGCGGATAGTAGGTCTCGGCGTAGGCCGGCAGCGACTCGACCTGCTCGCCGTCGATCCACGGCATCAAGCTCACGCCCTGGATGTCGTCCGCGGGCGGCGCCCCGATGAGATCGAGGAAGGTCGGCAAGAAGTCGATCGTGCGGACGGTCGGCTCGATGCGCGTGCCGGGGGGCAGCAGGGAAGGGCAAGAGAGCACGAATGGCACACGGATCGTCGTGTCGTAGAGGAAGAACCCGTGCGTGTCTTCGTCGTGCTCGCCGAGTCCTTCGCCGTGATCGGAGAGCAGCACGACGAGCGTGTCGTCGCGAACACCGGAGTTCTCGAGCGCGCGCACGAGCTCGCCGATCCACCAATCCGCGTACGCGATCTCGGCGTCGTACGGGTTCGTCAGGCGCGGGACGTCGCGCGCCGAGCGCGGCTCGTACGGCGCGTGCGGATCGAAGAGGTGGACCCACGCGAAGAAAGGGCTGCCCGCGTTTGATCGGATCCAGCCGATCGCGTCGCGGACGACCGACTCGGCCGGCTTCTCGGCGTACGCGAGCGCGCTGTTCGATCGACTCGCGGCGAAGTCGTCCGAATACGTGTCGAACCCCTGTGCGAGACCGCAGCCTCGGTCGAGGACGGCGGCGGCGAGGAAGGCCCCCGTCGCGTAGCCGCGTTCGTTCAGGATCTCGGCCAGGCAGAGGTTCGGCTCGTCGAGGAGTTTGCCTTCGTTGGTACGTACGCCGTGCCATGGCGGCATCGTGCCGGTGAGGATCGACGCGTGCGACGGAACCGTGAGCGGAACGGAAGCGATCGCGCTCTCGAAGACGACCCCCGATTCGGCGAGGGCGTCGATGGCCGGCGAATGCCCGCGTTCGTAGCCGTAGCAGCCGAGGCGGTCGGCTCGCGTCGTGTCGAGCGTGATCACGACGAGATTGAGCGGCGTGCTTCCGTCACGAACGGCGGCCCGCTTTGCGTTTCGATCCGGTCCGCCGCAGCCGACGAGGAGCAGGACGAGCGAGGCCGACAGCGCGCGAACGATGCGAAACGAATGCGTCATGGAGTTCACCGGGGGCCGACTTGGCATGAAGTGGGGAGGTTCGGGAGC
>JAUIME010000769.1 GCA_030433195.1 bacterium | reverse complement strand
GCCGAGTTCAACGTGGCGGGAATCGAGATCGAGAATTCACAGGACGCCGACGTCTACGAGAACGTGGCGACGAACAACACCGGCGGCATTCTGGTCTTCAACCTCCCGGGACCGCCGGTGAAGGACGGGCGCCGCACGCGGGTGTTTCGCAACGTGATGGTGGAAAACAATACGCCCAATTTCGCACCACCGGGCAACATCGTCGGCGCCGTTCCCGCCGGAACCGGGTTCATGCTGCTCGCCAACGACGAAGTCGAAGTCTTCGACAACGAGTTCCGCGACAACGACACCGTTCAGATCCTCTCGATCAGCTTCAATACCGCGTCGCTCGTGGGAGGCTTCCGTGCGAACGATCCGGACTTCGATCCGTTCTCGGAGACGATCTCCGTCCACGGCAACACCTACATCGGTGGAGGAGAGAGCCCCGATCCCGGAATCGCCGACCTCGTCCGAGACATCGCACCCGCGATCGGAACCGGCCCGTTTCCCCGAATCCTGATCGATGGCGACGAGGACCGGGCCAAGTACGTGGAGGGGGGCCTGGCCGACGGGCTTCGACACTGCATCGAGGACGACGTCTCCCTGGTGAACCTCGACATCGCGCGGGGCTTTCAGAACCCGAGCCTCGACCGGACGCCTCACGCATGCTCGCATCCGAAGCTCGGTGAGGTGAGCGTGCCCGGCGCGGACGACGCCCCTGCGCGGCGCGCGCCCGACGACCTCACCCCGATCTCCGCTCCGAGCGAAGACGCGAGCACCGAGACCCGCTGCGAGATTCAGCCGGGAGACGGCGTGGAGATCCACCCCGATGGTCCCGCCTGCAACCTGCTCTCGAGCTACCGCCTGTTCGCCGATCTTCCGACCCTGACACCGAACGACGGCGTCGTCCCGTACGACCTGAACACCCCGCTCTTCTCCGACTACTCGACGAAGCTTCGATTCGTCTACGTGCCTCCGGGCACCGCGGCGAGGTACCGCGAAAGCTTCAGCTTCGAGTTTCCGGTCGGTACGGTTCTGATCAAGAACTTCACGTATCCGTACGATCTCCGCGTGCCCGAGGACGGCGCCCGGATCATCGAGACCCGCCTTCTCCTCCGCCGCTCGGATCGGTGGATCGGTGTCACCTACGTCTGGAACGAGGCCGGAAACGATGCCGTGCTGAAGCTCACCGGCGAAACGACGTCGGTCGGGTGGCGGCACGCCGACGGACGGGAGCGGACGACGTCGTACGGCGTCCCCAATGCCAACCAGTGCAAGGCGTGCCACAACGAGTACGACGACGTGACCGGCCCACTCGGGCCGAAGGCCCGGAACCTGAACAAGAACTTCGTGTACGCGGACGGCATCGAGAACCAGCTCGACCGCTGGACCCGGCTGGGGATCCTCACCGGGGCTCCGAGGTCGGACGACGCTCCTCGCTCGCCGCGGTTCGAGGATCCGGCCGACGGCGATCTGGACTCCCGCGCGCGTGCCTACCTCGACGTGAACTGCGGCAACTGTCACAACCCCCGAGGGCTTGCGCGGCCCTCCGGGCTGAACCTCACCGTCAGTGAGACCGATCCGACCGCGATCGGCGTCTGCAAGTCCCCGATCGCCGCGGGTCGCGGCTCGGGAGGATTCCAATACGGGATCGAGCCGGGCGCGCCGGAGCGATCGATCCTCCTCTTCCGCATGCGGTCCTCCGAGCCGGGCGTCGCGATGCCGGAGCTCGGCCGCCAGCTCGTGCACGAGGAGGCGATCGAGATGTTGAGCGACTGGATTCGTGGCATGGACGGAACGTGTGACTGAAGGAGGCCCGTGCCCCGCGCCGCGGCGAGCCGAACGGCGGGCCGGGCCTCTACGGAGTCTCGATCGGTCGTGGCTTTCGCGGGAGATGCCGGAGTCCCATCCACGCCAGAGCGGAGATGTGACTCGAAACGACCTCGACCGAGGGCTTGCGCTCCGTCACCCACCATTGCCCGACAAACGCGACCATGCCGATGAGTGCGTGCGCGTAGATCGGTGCGAACTTGGGATTGAATCCGGCCTTCTTGAACTCGGTGGCGAAGATCCGGCCTACGCGAGCCGCGACCTCGTTGAGAACGCTGGAGAGGCCACCCTCCTCTGCCCCGGCCGGCTTGTCGTGGGATAGAACGGCAAACCCGTCGGGATTGTCCGCGACGTATCGCAGAAACGAGGTCGCCGCCCGCTCGACGCGATCCTTCGGGCTCCCGCTCGAGATCGCCGCGGTGATGATCTCGACGATTCGCTCCATCTCGCGGTCGACGATCACCGCGTACAGACCTTCTTTCCCACCGAAGTGCTGGTAGAGAATCGGCTTCGAGACGCCGCCCCTCTCGGCCAGCTCCTCCACCGAGACGGCCTCGAACCCCTTCTCCGCAAAGGCTTTTCGTCCGACGTCGATCAGCTGAGCGCGGCGTTCCGCGGCGGATAGCTTTTTTCGCGAGGTCATCGGTTGACAGCGATATTACGGAAGCGTAGGTTACGCAACAGTAAAGTTACGCTCCAGTAACTTACGAAAGCGTACCCAAGAAGCGTCGGGACACGACGCGGGAGTCAGGACATGTACGTCATCGCTTGTCTGCTCGTTTTCCTCATCGGCTATCTCGTCAACACGGCGACCATCTCCGTGCTGTATCATCGCGGCCTCGCCCACGGCGCCGTCGAGCTGAGCCCGCCCCTC
>JAUIME010000768.1 GCA_030433195.1 bacterium | reverse complement strand
TGCGTTTCGTGAACCTCTCGATCGAGCGGCTTCCCGAAGAGAACGACGTTCGCCAGTACCTCGCCGAAGCGCGAACCGGCCTCAATCGTATGGCCGACATCGTGAAGTCGCTGCTGCGCTTCTCGCGCAACATCGTGATCGAGAACGAGCCGCGCAGCATCGACGAGATGATCCACGACGCGATCAGTCAGGTTCAACACGCCAACCGTCGCGCGAACATCGAGATGCGTTGCGTCTTCGAAGAACACGACCTGCGTGCCCCGGCGGGCATGATGCAGGTCTTCAACAACCTCATCAAGAATGCCTGCGACGCGATGCGTGACGAAGAGCGCGGTCTTCTCGAGATCCGAGCCGCCGTCGCCGAAGGCATCACGACGATCGAGTTCATGGACAACGGCTGCGGGATCAGCGAGGTGGATACCACGAAGGTCTTCGAGCCGTTCTACACGACCAAGGAAATCGGTAAGGGAACCGGACTGGGCTTGTCGATCTGCGCACGCATCGTCGAGAAGTTCCACGGCACCCTCTCGTTCGAGAGTACGCCGGGAGTCGGGACGACGTTCGTCGTGCGGTTCCCGTCCGTTCAACCGGACGGGAATCGCTCGCCGTCCGCGACCCGTGCCTGATCCGAACGCCACCGCCATGAAGACCGCGGGACAAGCTCGCGAACCCAGAGGACCGAGGACGTCGAAGTCATGAGTCGAGGAAGAATCCTGATCGTCGATGACGATCCCCTGATCATCCGCTCGCTCTCCGAGCTGCTGCGCCTGGAGTCGTACGAAGTCCGTTCGGCTTCGAGCGGACTCGAAGCGCTGCAGACGCTCAAGGAGCATACTGTCGACCTCATCCTCTCCGACATCAACATGCCGGAAATCGACGGGTTCAAGCTCCTGCAAGAGGTCAAGTCACGCTATCCCGAAGTGCTCATGATCCTCGTCACGGGGTTCGGCACGATCGAGAACGCGGTCGAGGCGATGAAGCAAGGCGCCTTCGACTACGTGACGAAGCCTCTCGTCGACGACGAGATCAAGGTGATCCTCCGCCGCGCGATGGAACAGAAGCGCCTGCGGCAAGAGAACGAGGATCTCAAGGATCGGCTCGACATGAAGTTCAAGTTCTCGAACATCATCGGGCACGACCATCAGATGCAGAAGATCTTCGAGACGATCAAGACGATCGCCGACACGAAGGCGACGGTGCTCGTGACGGGCGAGAGCGGAACCGGGAAGACGATGATCGCTCGCGCGATCCATCACAACTCCGGTCGATCGAGCGAGAAGTTCATCGAGGTGAACTGTGGAGCCTTGCCCGAGACTCTGCTGGAGAGCGAGCTGTTCGGTCACACCCGCGGCTCCTTCACGGGAGCTTTCAAGGACAAGACCGGGAAGTTCCAGATGGCCGACCAGGGGACGATCTTCCTCGATGAAATCTCCACGGCCTCGAAGGCACTCCAGGTCAAGATGCTGCGCGTCCTGCAAGACAAGCAGTTCGAGAAGGTCGGCGCGCACGATACGATCAAAGTCGACGTGCGCATCATCCTCGCGACGAACGTCGACCTCATGGACGCGTTCCGTCAGGGTGATTTCCGCGAGGACCTTTACTACCGCATCAACGTCGTCTCGATTCACTTGCCGCCGCTTCGCGAGCGCCTCGTCGACGTCCGCTTCCTCTCCAATCACTTCATGGAGCACTACGCCAAGGAGAACGGCAAGGACTTCGAAGGCATCGACGACGAAGCCATGAGCATGCTGCAGAACTACCCCTGGCCGGGGAACGTCCGCGAGCTCGAGAACGTCATCGAGCGCGCCGTCGTGCTCAGCTCCAACGACGCCGGTAAGATCACCGTCGGCGACCTCCCGCCGAATCTGCACTCCGACGACGTCAAGATCCCGACCGACGACCGCATCCGCCCCCTGAAGGAAGCGCTCAAGGATCCCGAGAAGCGCATCATCGAGCGGGCTCTCCGCGCCAACAAATGGAACCGACAGAAGACCGCCCAGATGCTACAAGTCAATCGGACGACGCTCTTCAACAAGATGAAGAAGTACGGTCTTCTCGCCGATTGATCGCCGTCCGAACTCTCCCCGAGCCACGCTCGGGCTTTGATACGATGGGCTCGTACCGATGAGTTCCAGGCGACACGTCACGTGGCGGCTCGGTCTCGCGGCTTCCCTGCTCTGGCTTTCCGCGCTCGGCGTTCCCGGGTGCGGCGGCAGCGGCGCCGCGGAAGCCGGGCGGAGCCTGCTCGACGAGGGGCGCCCGCGCGAGGCCGCGCGCGTTCTCGAGTCCTCTCTCCGCAAAGATCCCGACGACGCGACGATCCGCGTGCTTCTCGGGCGTGCGCTCACAGCGCTGCGCGAGTACGAGAATGCCGCCGTGCACCTCGACCGGGCTCTCGAGCTCGATCCCGGCAATGCCGAGGCCATCGAGTGGCGCGCGCGATCGTACCGAGAAGAAGCCACCGACGCCGTGGAGCGCAACGATCTGGCGGGCGCTCGGCGCATCCTCACCGACGCCATCCGCGGCTTCGAGCTGCGGCTCGACGGCACGCTGGCCGACGCCTGGTACCTCCAGTGGATCGGCAATCTCCACCTGCTCCGCTTCGACACCTACCGAACCGAGATCGAGGACCTGCTCGCCACGGGCTTCGAGCTCCCGGAGCGCGGCGCGATCCTCGGGCGCTTCTTCA
>JAUIME010000042.1 GCA_030433195.1 bacterium | reverse complement strand
CAACCTCGGTGAAACGGCGGCGGCGATCGAATCCCTGGAGCATGCGACGCTCCTCGTATCGCGCGGCGAGTTCAAGGCGGACATCGAGTACCAGCTCGCCCGCTGCTACCTCGAGGTCGGCCGCTTCGTCGAAGCTGCCGAGCACTTCGCGATCGCGCGCGAGCACACCGAGCGCCGGCTGCAGCGCTTCCAGATCTGGACGGGGCTCGGTGAGGCGCACTACCGCATGGGAGATTTCGCCCAGGCGGCCGGGGCCTTCCGAGAGTCGCTCGCTCACGAGTCCGACTCGATGTTCCTCGACGAGGTCTACTACAAGCTTGCGGTGTCGCTGAGCCGAACCGGGCAGATCGCCGAAGCCGAGACCATGATGGCGCGCGTTCGCAATTACGTGCCCGGTGTCGGCGAGCCGCGCTACGGCCAGGGCGTGCCGGAAGCCGTGGCGCCCGGATTCGAAGACGACTGGAATGCGCTGCCCGCGAGCATCTCGGCGCGATCGGAGTGGGGCGCGCGTCCGGTTCGATCGAATCACGATCCGATGGCGCCGATCCATCGCATGACGGTTCACCACTCGGCGCTCATCTCGGAAGCGACCGACAAGCAAGACGTCGCTCGCGAGATCCGCGACATCCAACGGACGCACCAGGACGGACGTCACTGGGCGGACATCGGATACCACTTCGTCATCGACCGAGGGGGGCGCGTCTGGGAAGGAAGGTCCATCGATCTTCAAGGTGCGCACGCCGGGAATCCCGACCTGAATCGCGGGAACGTCGGTATCGTCGTGCTCGGCGACTTCAACGTCCAGGCCGTCAACCGCGAGCAGACGCACTCGCTGCGCATGCTCATGCTCTATCTCATGGAACGCTACGGGGTGACTGCCGAGTCGGTTCACACTCACGGCGAGCTCAAGAACACGCTGTGCCCGGGGGCCGCCCTCCAGGCCGAGGTCGATCGACTTCGCATCGAGCTCGAGTCGGCGACGTTGTCGAAGCACGTCGCCTTCAAGAGGGAGATCCGACACCTCGTCGAGCGCGGCGAGACGCTCTTCAGCATCGCCAAACGCTACGGCGTCACGGTGACGGACCTGCGTGATGCCAACGCGATGTTCGACGACGCGATTCTCGTCGGTGACGAGCTCGTGATCCCGGGGCCATAGGCGGGATCCGAGCCGAAGCGGACCGGATCAAGTTCGGGTCTCGTTCCGGACGATAGATTCTTGCCGCGTCCCGGGGGCGAGGTATACCGTGAGCGTATGCCCAGCGGACGCTGTCGCCGCGCCGTCCTCGGATTCGCCGAGCTGTCCTTCGATCCTGACCGGGAGCCGTCATGGGGAAACACTGGAAGACGATCGTGTTGTTGGCTGTTGTCGCGGCGGTTTCCGCGACTCTCGGCGGCGTTCTGAGCGCCGTCCGGAATTCGGATCCGACGTCCGCGAACGAAGTGGCTTCGTCCGACACCGGAACCCCGGACAGCGATGCGCGTCCCGCGACGCCCGCAACGACGAACACGACGCCGACGGATACGTCGGGCGGCGAGGTCGAGGAGACGAGTCCGTTCGCGGCGCTCTTCGGGTCGGGGGGCGGCAAGGGAAATCGACGGCCGGGCAGCGGCAACGTGCGCGACCCGAAACCCGGGTTCGAAGCCGAGTTCAAGATCGCCGAAGACACGGTGCCGATCCGATTCGCGAGTGCGTCGGCGGGGCTTCCCACACGAGGCGAGTGGCGCGGCCGTCCCGCGGTCGGCGACATCGATCGCGACGGCAACCTCGACTTCGTTTGCTCGGTTCGTAAGGGCGACGGCTTGCACGTCTTCTACGGCGACGGTGCGGGCGGTTGGTCCGAGCGGCCGACGCCGTTCAACGAGAACCTCGGGTACGGTGGATCCGACCTCGGTGACTTCAACAACGACGGTTTCCTCGACATCGTCTTCTCGACGCACGGCGCGCCGGCGCAGATGTTCGTGGGCGACGGCAACGGCGGCTGGACGCGATCGACCGAGGGATCCGCGAACCCGCAGATCCTGCAAGACGTGAGCGTGGCCGACTTCGACGGCGACGGGAACGACGACATCATCGCGATCGGTTGGGCGCACGGCGGCGTCGTGTTGTTCGTGGGGGACGGCAAGGGTGCGTGGGATACCCGCGACGTCTTTCCGGGCGACGACGAACAGTTCGGTCACGAGATTCTGACGGGTGACATCGATGCGGACGGCCACGTCGACTTCGCCGTCACGATGGGCGGACCGAAGGTGTTCCTCGGTGACGGGAAAGGCGCCTTCAAACCCGCCAACCGGGCCTTGCCGGTTCCGCTCACGAAGGGAACGAACTTCGGGATCGCGCTCGGTGACGTGACGGGTGACGGCACCCTCGAGCTCGCGGTGTGCTTCACGGCCATGGAAGGCATGCGCGGGATCGCAGTGTACGATCGCACCGAAGGCGGCGCGTGGGAGTCGATCTCGAAGGGACTGCCGCTCGAGACGACGTTCAGCGACGCCGAATTCGCCGACCTCGACGGGGACGGCAAGCTCGACCTCATCGGCTACTGCGAAGACAACCTCCTGGTGTGGCGTGGGGACGGCGGCAAGTCGTGGACGCCTTCCGGTCACGTGGGCAACCTCGGTCGATCGGGCGATCTCGCGGCCGCCGATTTCAATGGCGACGGCCGAATGGACATCCTCGTCGTGCACCGGCACGGGAACAGCGGTGTCAAAGCGCTCTTGAACCGCTGAGAGAGGTCTCTCCAGCTGCTATACTCGATCGTTTCTCCTCGCGGTGCCCCGTTCGGGAAGGATCGATCGCACGATGACGCCATCGGACGCCGACAGTCGCTCCGTGCCGACCGCGGTGTCGATCGGGCCGGTGCTCGTCTTCGTCGTCGCGCTCGCGTTGCGGCTCGCGTTTCAGATCGACGCGGAGACGCGGATCGGCGTCGACTCCACGCGCATTCCCGAGCTCGACCAGGGCGCGTTCCATCGTACGGCGCTACGCCTCGCGGACGGTGATTGGCTGCTGCGCGACGTCTACCGCCCGTACCACTGGTGGTATCAGCGGATCGCGCCCGCTTCGACCTTCGAGTCGTGGTACCCGCGCCGCGCGTACCATCAGAGCCCACTCTATCCCTACTTCGTCGCGGGGGCGTACTCACTCGTACGACCCGATGCGCGCGTCGTCTTCATCTTGCAGGCGGTGTTGGGCGCGTGCACCGCCGTGATGACCTTCTTCATCGCCCGGCGATTCGTGCCGGGGTGGGGGGCGCTTCTCGCGGGCCTGCTGTTCGCGGCCTACGCGCCGGCGATCGTCTACGACGGAGCGTTGTTGCGTGCGGGCCTCGTGACGCTCACGTCGATGGCCTGGATCCTGACCTGGCTGCGTGCGCTCGAACGTCGAACGAGTGCGCGACGGTGGGCGGCGACGGCGGCCGTGCTCGGCGCGTGCGTGCTGGCGAAACCGAACATGTCGATCTTCGCGCCCGTGCTCGCGGTTTCGTTCGCGATGAGCCAGTGGCGCGAGGGGAAGGGGGCGCTCGCGCGAGGTGCCGTGGCCGTCCTCGCGTTCGCCACGGTTCTCGCGCCGGTCGTCGCGCGCAACGTCGTCGTCGGGGCGCCGCCGCTGTCGATGACCACGCGAGGTCCGTATGCGTTCGTGAACGGCAATGCGAGCGCGTCCAACGGAATCGGTTGGTTCCCGCCCGAAACGCAAGAAGTCCTTCTCGACGTGCAGGCCAAAGAGATCCTCGCGCGCACCGAAGCGAAGTTCGTCCCGACCCTCGTCGCGACGCTCGAGACCCACGCCGACGATCCGCTCGGGTACGTGGGGCTGCTCGGCGCGAAAGCGCTCGCTTTCGTACGAGCCGACGAGATCCCGAACAACCTCGACGTGAACTCGCTGCGACGTGTGATTCCGTGGATGCAATGGCTCCCGGGGTTCTGGTGGATCGCGCCGTTCGCCGCGGTCGGGATGGCGCTTGGCGCGAGGTCGCGCCGTTTGGCGCCGCTGTGGATCTATGCGATCGGCTACGGGCTCGTCACGATCGCGTTCTACGTGATCGGTCGCTTCCGACTCCCCGTCGTTCCGGTCCTCGCCGTCTTCGCTGCGTACGGGATCGTGGAGCTCGTTCGGTTGGCGCGGGGGCGGGCGTGGCTTCGCTTCGCGGCGGGGGCGGCGATCGCCGTCATCGCGGCGATGCTCGTTCGGCCCGTGTACCCGGCACCGTCGGATTGTGCCGCTCGTATTCTCACCGGCGATCAACTCGCGCTTTCGGGCGACACGGTGGCCGCTTCGTCGTGGTACATGCGGGCGCTGCGCGGATCGGGCGCGGCGCGCGATCGACTCATCGCGGCATGGCGTCTGATCAATATTCGCGCGAACGGAGCCGACATCGTCGCCGGGGTGAGCTCGGTCGACGTGTTGCGTTCAGTGCGGGACATCATGGACGGAGGTCTCGACGAGGAAGACCGCGCGCTCGCGCATTGTCTGATCGCGATGATCCATGCGAGCGCCGATCGTGACGATGCTGCGCGCGTCGAGATCCACGAGGCGTTGCGGGTCGATCCCGACAACGTCGAGGCGACGCTGTTTCAAGCGTACTTGCTGCGGCGCGCGGGAGACCTCGCGAAGGCTCGCGAGGTCGTCGAAACTTCGCTCGATCGGGATCCGAAGGATGCCCCGAGTTTGCTGCTCTACGGCGAGATCCTCGCCGACTCGGGAGAGGTCGTCGCGAGTCAAACCGCGTTGCGCGACGCGATCCGTCATGCGGGCGCCGATCGCATGACGCGCGACCGGGCGCAAGAACTCCTCTACGGTCCCGGTGGAGGGATCCGTTGACGAACGATCGCTCTCGAGTCTCGATCCGGTCGCTTCGCGACGTCGAAGAGCTGCGTCCTTGCGAGCTCGTTCAACGAGAGACCTGGGGCTTCGAGCCGCTCGACGTCGTGCCGTGTCGTTTCATGGCTGTGATCGTCCGCAACGGCGGCCTCGCGCTCGGGGCGTTCGCCGGTAGGGAGATCGTCGGTTTCGTGTTCGGCTATCCCGGGGTTCGCGACGATCGGATGGTGCATTGCTCGCACATGCTCGGCGTGCGGCCGGGCCATGAAGGACGCGGAATCGGCTTGCGACTGAAACGGGCCCAGCGAGACGCGATGCTCCGCCGCGGCTGCGACCGTATCGTCTGGACGTTCGATCCGCTCGAGACTCGCAATGCACACCTGAACTTGAAGCGCCTCGGCGCGAGGGCCGTCGAGTATTGGCCGAACCTGTACGGTGCCACGTCGTCGGTGCTGCACGCCGGCGTGGCGACCGACCGCCTGCTCGTTCGTTGGGACCTTACGGCGGGCGGGTCGAACGGAGAACCGATGGCGATCGACGAAGTGCCGCGTCTCAATCGCGTGCAGTACCGTGGGGGGCTTCCGGTCAGCTCCGCGCCTCGGCTCGATGCGCGAGCGCGGCGGCTCGTGCTCGAAGTTCCGTCCGACCTGCGCGGTCTGCGCCGCGATCATTCTCGCAGCGCAAAGAGATGGCAGGCGCGGCTGCGGGACGTGTTCGTCGCCTACTTCCGACGGGGCTACGAGGTCGTCGACTACGAACGCGCACTCGACGGCGACGAGCGTCGCGGCGCCTACGTCCTCGAACACGGGCGGGCCCGATGAAGATCGAGCGCATTACGCTCTACGCGCTTCGCATGCCGCTCGTGCATTACTTCGAGACGAGCGTCGGACGCAAGACGCATCGGTCGTCGCTCGTCGTGCGCATCGACGCGGACGGCGGCTTCGGCTACGGCGAGTGTCCTCCGGACAACGTTCCGCTGTATGCGGGGGAGACCGTCGACTCGTGTGCGCTCATGCTCGAGCAGCACTTCGCGCCGCGTGTGCTCGGTGCGTCGATCGAATCGGTCGCGGATCTCCTTCGTCTCGTGGCACCGATCCGCGGCAATGCGTTCGCTCGGGCGGGGCTCGAAGGCGCCTGCGCCGACGTCGTCGCGCGAGCGCGTGGCGTGTCGCTTCGTGAGTCGTACGGCGGCGTGCGGGACAAGGTCGAAGTGGGCGTGAGCCTCGGGATTCAGGATTCCATCGACGAGCTGATCGAGCGCGTCGAATCCTTCGTCGAAGAAGGATATCGACGCGTGAAGCTCAAGATTCGTCCGGGGTGGGACGTCGACGTCGTACGGAGGGTCCGCGAGCGGTTCCCCGCGCTGCGTCTCATGGTCGACGCGAACGCGGCGTACGCGATCGACGAGCACGAAGCGACGCTGCGCGCGCTCGACGAGTTCGATCTGCTCATGATCGAGCAGCCGTTCCACGCGGCGGATCTGGTCGATCACGCGCGCATCCAAAAAGCACTACGTACGCCGGTGTGCCTCGACGAGAGTGTCACCGGGCGACAGCTTGCGCGAGCCGCGCTCGAGCTCGGCGCAGCGCGAGTGATCAACGTGAAGGCGCCTCGCGTCGGTGGCGTCACCGAAGCGCGCGCGATCCACGACCTCTGCCGCGATGCGTCGATCCCGGTATGGTGCGGGGGGCTGCTCGAAACCGGAATCGGCCGGGCCCACAACCTCGCACTCGCCTCGTTGCCGGGATTCACGCTTCCGGGGGATATCTCGGCGAGTGCGCGCTACTACGCACGCGACGTGATCGAGCCCGCGGTGACGCTTTCGGAAGACGGCACCGTCGCGGTCCCAAGATCACCCGGGCTGGGATTCGACGTGATCGAGTCACGCCTGCGCGAGCATGCCTACGCCGTGCGCGAACTCGTGGCGTAGGACCGACGCTTGCACCATCGACTCGGTGTCGAACCGACTCAGCGTCGAACGGCGATCAGGTCGATCTCGATTACGGCGTCGCGTGCGAGTGCCGACACTTCCACGGTCGAGCGGGCCGGAGGATCCTCACCGAAGAAGGACGCGTAGACTTCGTTCATCGCCGCGTAGTCGTCCATGCTCTTCAAGAACACCGTGACCTTCACGACGTCTTCGAGTCCGAGACCGACGGCGCCGAGCGTGTCCGAGAGGCCTTCGAGCACGAGCCGCGTGCCGAGCGTCGCATCGTCGGTGACGACGTCGCCGCTCTCGGGATCGCGCGGGATCTGACCCGAGCTGAAGAAGAACGGTCCCGAGGAGATTCCTTCGCTGAACGGGCCGATCGTTTCGCTGCGGTGCAGCACGACGCGATCACGCTCGCGGCGCTCGGGTCGCGCGCTCTTCTTGGCCGACGAGTGCGAGGATCGGTCGTCGTTCGTGGTGTAATCGAAGTCGTATCGACCGTCGTAGTCGGGATCTTCGAGTACGAAAAGGCATCCCGGGGACATCAGGGCGACGAGCGCCAGAACGAACGGTGCGATGCGCGTCATGGGAAACTCCTTGGACGAGGTCCTCGATGGGCGCCTGCGAGGCGTCAGGCGTCGAGCGACAGTCTACGCGATCGGAGCCCGGGTTGCGAGCCGTTCGCCTACGCGTTCTCGCGAACGTGGACGTGGCGTGTCGGTGGACGCGCTCCGTGACGAGGCTCTACCTCGAGCCACGCGATGGCCAGAAGACTCAAAGAAGAAGGCGCGCGCCGTCGATGGGACGGCGCGCGCCTCGTGGATTCGTCGATCGTTTGCGCCGCGCTTGGCGGCGTGTCGGATTACTCGCTGCCGCCCTTGGCGCCTCCGCCGAAGAGCGATTCGAAGCCCTCGTCTTCTGCGGAGTCGATGTCTTCTTCGGAGTCCGAACGGGGCGAGAGGAAGGCGCTGTCGTCGGGGAAGAGGCTGTCGATGTTCTGCGCGTACGAAGCGAGCAGGTCCGTCGGAAGCTCGTCACCCTCGAAGCCCATGTAGCCGCCCAAGTACTCGCGCTGCAGGATGAACGCCGCGCGGCCGTGGCCAGGCACCTCGACTCGGAGACTCTCCGTACCCATGCCGAGATACTCGTCGACGATCGCGTCTTGTGCGCGGAAGTGTTCGACGAGTTTGTCGTAGGTCGCGGCGGCTTCGTTCGCCGATTCGAAGTTCATGAAGAAGCCCGTGATGATTCCCTCGGGACGAGCGAAGTCGGCCGTGACCGCGCGCGGGAGGAAGTCGAGACCGAGGAACGGACCGAGCGCGTAGGTCTGCGTGTTCGGCAAGACGTCGGTACCCGGGAAGGCTCGCAGTTGCCGCGGCAGGATCGGGCGCTGCACTTCCTTGAAGCGGGCCGACAGCGTCAAGCCCAGCTTCTTCAGCATCGATCGGGTGTCACTTTCGTCGGATCCGCCTTCGTGGGTGGCTCGCACGATCCAGCGCGAGTGCCACATCGTGAGGCGATCGCGATCGACGTACGCTTGGTTGCCCATCCCCTTGGCTTCGAGTTCGAACGCGGGGTCGCGATGCGTCGCGTAGAAGCCGAAGGCGCCGAGCAGCGTCTGCATGCGGATCATCTCGAGGTCGAGCGTTTCGCCGGCGCGGTCGGGGTTCGTGAACGAGTTGCGGTAGTATCCCTCGATCCCGTAGCTCGCGAGCTCGTCGGCGTGCTCGACGTCGGACGCGGCCGCCGACTCCATCCACGCTTGATCGCCGATCGTGGGCTCGCCCGACGGTCGCCAATCCTCGAGATCGGGATAGTCGTCGATGAACGTCGCGAGCTGGGCGCCGTAGTCGAAGTTCTCGCGGGCGATGGCAGCGAGGCGCGCTTGCTCTTCACGATCGACGTACACGATCTCGATGTCGGACGTCTCGGACGCGTCCTCGCTGGTGCACGCGAAGAGCGCCAGAGCGGTCAACAGGGCAGTGAGGAGCAGGGTCCAGCGCATCATGAATCGTCCCTCCCGATATGGGTCGTTCGAGGTCGTCGCGTCGATCTCGGCCGCGAGTTCTTCGCGGACCGAATCGATCGGACGGGGTCGGTATCTCGGCTCGAATCCGGTCCGCGCATCGTCGTCGATCGCGGTTTCCGATTCGGCTCGATCGTCGCGTAGTCCATCGGCTCGATCGGCCTGCGGACTGTAGGCCGATCGATTCCGGACCCCGAGGGGCCCCGCCTCGCGGTCGAGGATGCGATCCGGCGGGGGGGCGTGAGACGGGGCGCAGGGGCCGCGGAAGGAGGTGGAAACGAGCCTCCAAACGGCGACTCACCGCGATCGACTTTCGTGCGACTTCAGGTTCGGCGCGCGGAAGCACGATAAACGGGAGAGTCGCTCGGGGCTTGCGCCGCGCTCACGGTCCGGCTTCGAAAGCGGCGGGCGACATGGTAGAAACGACCTCTGTGTTTGGAGACGTTCGATGAATCGGTTCTGGATCGCGATCGCGATGTTCTTGGCTTGCGCGACGCCCGCGACGGCGGACGGCGTGTCGAATCACCTTCGTGTCCGTGTGACGCTCGACAACGGCGCGCGATTGGTCGGTGTCGTACGCAACGGCGCGCTCTACGAGACGATGGTCGGTGACGGCAAGTTCGCCGCGGCCGCGAATCCCCGGGCGCCTCGCTGCGGGTTCCGACTCTGGCACGTCGCCGACTCTCCCGGTTACCTCTGGATCCTGCACCGCGACGTGAAGAAGTTCCAGCAGCTCGCGTTGATGAGCAACAAGGAACTCTACGACATGCAGCGCGGGCTTCGCCGTCGTGCCGAGATCATCGTCCTGCCGCAGCATCCGGGACGAGACGGTGAGGAAGGCGAAGAGGAGTCCGAAACCGAGAAGCCGGCGGAAGACGAAGCCGAACGTTCTCCTCGGATCGGCCCCGAGATGCCGCCCGATGCCGAAGAGGCGCCGGCGCCCGGTGACGACGCCGAGAAAGATCGCACCGAAGAAGTCGCGGCTCCGAAGAGCCCCGGCGAACTCCTTCTCGAGAAGTTCCCGCCGCACGAGGGATGGCTGCCCGAACGTCGCGACGAGATCGAGCGACGCAAGTGGGTGCTCGGCGTCTTCCCGACGCCGCAAGAGAAAGAGTTCATCGAGTCCTACTCGGTTTGGAAGCCCGCGTACGACGAGTGGTTGAAAGAGCTGATTCGCCGGCAGTCCGAGGGCGGCTCCTGACCCTGCGGTCCCGCGGCGACGGCCGACGGTGAATCGACGTACGCGCATCGACGGAAGGGGAGCGGTTGGAACGATCGCGCGATGCGTGGCTCCGCCGTGTCGGGTCGGACGAGGACGGCGTATCGCTCGCCGCGATGCGCGCAATCCTCACGCTTCCTGCGGGGCTGTACGCCGGCCTCACGTCACTGCGTAACACGCTCTACGACCGCGGCGTCCTGCGCGCGACGCGTGTGGACACTCCCGTCGTTTGTGTCGGCAACCTGACCGTCGGCGGAACCGGCAAGACGCCGATGGTCTCGTGGATCGCGCAGCGTCTCGTCGAGGATTCCGTTCGCGTCGCGATCCTCTCGCGCGGCTACGGAGCCGACGAAACCGGGACGAACGACGAAGCCCGGATGCTGCGGGAAGAGCTTCCCGACGTTCCGCATCTTCAGAACGCGGATCGCGTCGCGGGGGCTCGAGAAGCGGCGCGAGCGGGTGCGGAGGTCATCGTGCTCGACGACGGCTTTCAGCATCGGCGACTCGCGCGCGACCTCGACATTCTCCTGCTCGACGCGTCCCTCTCGTGTCGCGCCTACCGCATGCTCCCGCTCGGTTTCCTGCGCGAGTCGTTCGCGGGGCTTCGCCGCGCGGCGGTCGCGGTCTTCACGCGGGTCGACCAGGCGAACTCCGCCGGCCTGCAACGGCTCCGCGATCGGGTTTCGACGATCGCTCCCGATCTGCCGATCGCCGAGGCCGTGCACGAGCCCGTCGCGATCCGTCGCCGCGACGCGAGCACATCCGACGAGTCCGGACTCGAGAAGCGCTTTCGATTTCACCTGTTCAGCGCGATCGGCAATCCGGCCGGCTTCGAGCGGGCTGCGGCCGATTTCGGAGCGCGAGTGACCGGTCGGTCGCGTTTTCCCGATCACCACCGCTACGAGCCGCGCGATCTCGCCGCGATCGTCCGGGAGGCTCGGGCCGGGGGCGCCGACGCGCTGCTCACGACGCACAAGGACGCCGTCAAGATTCCCGTCGATTTCGAGCCCGAACTGCCGCTGTGCGTGCTCCACGTGGCGATCCGGTTTCGCAGCGGCGAGGCCCTGCTTCGGGATCGGCTCGCCGCGCTCGGCTCCCGCGGATGATCGAGGGAGGGCCGCCGGCTTCCCCGATTGGCGTGCTCGCGCCGCGTTTGGGATACTCGCCGCGCGCTTCGGTGCGGAGGCGCGCTACGAGCAATCCCGGAGTCACGAGAGGTCCTGCGAGTGTCGGATACTCCGAGCGCGCGAGCCGCGGCGGGCAAGGACCCGCGCAAGAGTAAACGCGAACGAGCGACGTGGCTCCAGCTCCTTCAATACGGAGCGTTCCGGGCCGCGCAGGGGATTGCGCGCTGCGTGCCGATTGCGCTTCTCTATCGCCTGGGTGCCGTTCTGGGGCGCGTCGTTTACGTGCTCGACGCGCGCCATCGGCACATCGCGCGTCGCAACGTCGAGCTCGCGTACGGCGATTCGATCTCCGAGGCCGAGAAGACTCGGATCGTGAAAGAAGCGTTCCGCAGTCTCGTGCTCTTGCCGCTCGACGTGATCTCGATTCCGCGTCTCTTGCGCCCCGAGACGATCGAGCGCTACGTCGACTTCGGCGACCTCGCCGCTGCGAACGAGGCCAAGGAGCGCTCGAACTGTCGTCTCTACGTGACGGCGCATCACGGGAGCTGGGAGGTCGTCGCGGCGGCGCTCGGTGCGGCCGGGCATCCGTTCTACGGCATCGCGCGGCCGATGCGCAATCGCTACATCAACGAATACCTGCTGCGCTCGCGCGCGGCGTTGGGTCAGAAATTCGTCTCCAAGTACGGCGTGATGTCGGAGCTGCTGCGACAGCTGCGCGCCGGGAACTCGCTCGGTTTCGTCGCGGACCAGGACGCGCGGCACCACGGGATCTTCGTCGACTTCTTCGGCATCCCGTCGTCGACGATCCCGAGCCCGGCGCTGCTCGCGTATCGCTTCGACGTTCCGATCCTCGTCGGGCATTGCGCGCGCGTCGACGACACGTTCCGCTTTCGTGTTTCGGTCGACGGCGTTCTGTGGCCGGACACGAGCCGACCGCGCGACGAAGAGGTGCGCCGTCTGACCGCCGAGGTCAACCGGATCATGGAGGGGTTCATTCGCGAGAACCCGGGGCAGTACCTCTGGCTGCACCGGCGATGGAAGACTCGCCCCGAAGGCGAAAAGGGAGTGTACCGATGACGGATCCCGAGAACCGTTCGTATCCCGATCTCGACTTCCGAGAGCTCACGACGTATTCGGTCCGCACGCGCAAGAGCCTCGTGCGCGAGAGCGACTTCGCGGCGCGAGTGGAGCCCGGAGCCGACTTCGCGACGTTCTTCGATTCGCTGCCGCGGATTCTCGCGGGCCGCACGCTGCACGAACTCGTCGACACGATGGCCAAAGCGCATCGCGGCGGTGCGCGCATCGCGGCCGGTATCGGCGGCCACGTGATCAAGGTCGGCATCGGTCCGTTGCTCGTCGATTTGATGGAGCGCGGCATTCTCTACGCGATCGCGATGAACGGGGCGGCCGCGATTCACGACGTCGAGCTCGCGATGAACGGCCAGACGTCCGAAGACGTCGCGGACGGGATTCGCGACGGGAGCTTCGGCATGGCGCGCGAGACGTCCGAGATTCTCAACGCCGCGACACGCGACGCGACGGAGCGCGGGGTGGGTTTCGGTCGCGCGCTCGGCGACGCGCTGCTCGCGGGCGATTTCGAGCATGCGCAGCTCTCGGTCACGGCCGCGGCGGCGCGCCTCGGACTCCCACTGACGATCCACACGACGGTCGGCGCGGAGATCACGCACATGTCCGCGACGGTCGACGGTCGCGCGCTCGGCGAGAGCGGCTTCCAAGACTTCAAGATTCTGTGCGGGGTCGTCGCGACGCTCGACGCCGGCGTCTGGCTCAACCTCGGTTCGGCGGTCGTCATGCCGGAAGTCTTCTTGAAGGCCGTGAACGTCGCGCGCAATCTCGGGCATCCCGTGCGCGATCTCACCACCGCGAACTTCGACATGCTCTCGCACTATCGCCCGCGTGTGAACGTGGTGGAGCGGCCGTCCGCGAAAGGCTACAACCTGATCGGACATCACGAGATTCTCCTGCCGTTGCTGCGGCTCGCGTTGTTGACGCGACTCGCCGACGGCGACGAGGCGACCCCATGAACCACGAATTGGCCGAGCGACTCGAGAACGTCGGCAAGCCGCGCGTACTCGTGTTCGGCGACTTGATCCTCGATCGTTACGTGTTCGGCGCGGTCGAACGCATTTCTCCCGAAGCACCGATCCAGGTCCTCGCGGTGCGCCGCGAGGAGTCACGGATCGGCGGGGCAGGGAACGTCGCGTGCAACGTCCACGCGCTCGGGGCGCGCGTCGATCTCGTCGGTGCCGTCGGCGACGACGCCGCGGGGCGCGAGCTGCGCGCGGAGGTCGCGACTTTCGTCGAAGACGCCGACGCGATCTTCGTCGATCCGAGCCGTCCGACGAGCGAGAAGACGCGCATGGTCGCGAGCGCGCAGCAGGTACTGCGGGTCGACCGCGAGGATGCGCGGCCCATCGGTTCGGAGATCGAAGCGAAGGTCGTGGAGTCGATCGAGCGCCGGGTTGCGCAGGCCGACCTCGTCGTCGTGTCCGATTACGGCAAGGGCTTTCTCACGGATGCCGTATTGCGTCGCATTCTCGACGCCTGTCGTGCCCACGACCGTCGCGTTCTCGTCGATCCGAAGGGGCGCGACTTCGAAAAGTACCGCGGGGCTTCGCTCGTGACTCCGAATCGGCTCGAGGCCGAGCAGGTCACGGGGCTCGTGCTCGATTCGCCCGAAGCGTTGGCCGAGGCGGGGCGGAAGCTCACGGAGGATCTCGATCTCGAGGCCGCGCTCGTCACGCTCGGTGGCGAAGGGATGTACCTGCATCCGTGCGAAGGCGAGCCGTTCCGCGTCGCGGCGCAAGCGCGCGCCGTCTACGACGTCACGGGCGCCGGCGACACCGTCGTCGCGTCGCTCGCGGTCATGCTCGGAGGTGGAGTCGACTTGCGCGACGCGATCCGCATCGCCAACGCCGCGGCGGGGGTCGTCGTCGGCAAGCTCGGCACGGCACTCGTCACGCGCCGCGAGATCCTCGCGCGACTTCGCGAAGGGATGCCGTATCACACGGCGAAAGACGTCCCACTCGACGAACTCGCCGATCGCCTCGCAGCGATGCGAGACGAGGGGCGCCGCGTCGTGTTCACGAACGGCTGCTTCGATCTGGTGCACGCCGGCCACATCCACTTCCTCGAGTTCGCTCGCGCGCAAGGCGATTGTCTCGTGGTGGGCCTCAACGCCGATTCCTCGATCCGCGAGCTCAAGGGGGAGGGGCGTCCGATTCAGATGCTGCGCGAGCGCAAGCGTGTGCTCGGGGCGCTCGAGATGGTCGATTTCGTCGTGGCCTTCGAAGAGTCGACACCGATCGCGCTGATCGAGCGGCTGCGTCCCGACGTGCTCGTCAAGGGCGAGGATTGGCGAGCGAAAGGTGTCGTCGGGCGTGAAGTCGTCGAGGGTTACGGTGGCCGCGTCGTTCTCGCGCCGCTCGTGGAAGGACTCTCGACGACGGGAATCGTCGAGCGCATCGCGGCGCGTTGCGGGGAGTCGCGGCCGTCCTCCGAGGGCTGAAGC
>JAUIME010000041.1 GCA_030433195.1 bacterium | reverse complement strand
CCGCCCGGCTTGTGACCGGCGGCCTTATCGGGCGTTCGCCCGTGGAGTCTGAGTGGCTCCCCGACGTGGACTCGAACCACGAACCTAGCGGTTAACAGCCGCTCGCTCTACCAATTGAGCTATCGGGGATCGTTCTGGACGCGCTCGGGGGTCGTAAGCCCCTTGCGTGAACGCGGTACTATACTTTTCCGTTCGGGCGAATCAAGTGTTCGGAGACAGGTCTCGGGGCAACTTTCCGGGGGCTTCGGGGGCCTGGCGGGCCGGGGGTGCCGTGTCGGCGGCCGATGGCTCGCGGGGGTGCCGAAACCTCGGTGGATTCAGGACTTCTCGTCGGCCGATCCGGACCGGGAGCCCGACGACGATTTCGATCCGGCGCCGACTTCGTCGCCCGACTCTTCGGAATCGTCGGATCGGTCGTCGGCTGCGGGGGCCTTCGCGTTGCGGGAATCGGCGTCGCTGGCATCGGCCTTCGACTTCGAGCTGCCGGTGTCGGCGTCCTTGGACTTCTCTTTGTCCTTGCCCTTGCCCTTCGACTTGTCCTTCGCTTTCGCTTTCGACTTGCCCTTGGGGTCGTCGGCTGCGGTGGCGGTGGCGGAATCGTCGTTGGCGGTGGCGGCGTCGCGGTCGTCGCCTTCGGGCTCTTGGGGCTCGACGCCCGTGAAGTAGCCGATGATGTGGGCGAGCTCGTCGCGCAGCTTGGCGCGCGAAACGATGCGATCGACGAAGCCGTGTTCGAGCATGAACTCCGAGGTTTGGAAGCCTTCGGGGAGCTCTTGCTTGATCGTCGTCTTGATGACGCGGGGGCCGGCGAAGCCGATGAGCGCACCGGGCTCGGCGATCGTGACGTCGCCCATCGATGCGTAGGATGCGGTGACGCCGCCGGTGGTCGGGTTGGTGAGCACCGAGACGTAGAAGCCCTTGGCTTCGTCGAGGCGCGCGAGGGCAGCGCAGGTCTTGCCCATCTGCATGAGCGAGATGGCGCCTTCCATCATGCGCGCGCCGCCGGATCCCGAGAAGAGGATGAGCGGCAGGTTGCGCTCGATCGCGGTTTCGGTGATGCGCGCGATCTTCTCACCGACGACGTAGCCCATGCTGCCGCCGATGAACGAGAAGTCGAGCACACCGAACGCGACGTCGATCCCCTTGATCTTGCCGACGCCGACGACGGCCGCATCCTTCAGACCCGTCTTCGCCTGCGCCTGATCGAGTCGATCCTTGTACGCTTTGGTGTCGACGAACTCGAGGCGATCGGACGGCGCGAGGTCGGCGTGCATCTCGTCGAAGCTGCCTTCGTCGAGCGTCGCCGCGATGCGCTCGGCCGCGTTCAGCGGGAAGTGGTAGCTGCAATCCGGGCAGACCTTCTTGCGCTTCTCCATCTCTTGGCGGAAGATCGGCTTCTTGCAGTCGGGGCACTGCAGCCACAGACCGCTCGGCATGTCCTTCTTGCGGCGCTTCCAGCGCATGATGCCTGTCCTCTCTATTCGATCGATCCGCGGCGTGACTCGGCCCGCGGCGTTCGATGCATTCTCTCTCGTGGCGGCTTCGCTCGCCCGTCCCCTCAGGAACGAGCATACGCGGCGGAGGCCTCCGCGCGCAACTCGGAGATCCGCACGGCCACGTCCGGAGCGCCGTAGATGGCGGTCCCGGCGACGAATACGTTCGCCCCCGCGGCCGCGGCCTGCGCGATCGTCTCGGGCGCGATTCCGCCGTCAATCTCGATATCGCGTGCGAATCCGTGCACGTCGCGAAGCTGCCGGATCTTGTCGAGCACCTCGGGCATGAAGCTCTGCCCGCCGAATCCGGGCCACACCGACATCACGAGCACCATGTCGACCTCGGTCAGAAACGGCGCGATGTCGTCGACGGCGGTTCCGGGGTTGATCGTGATGCCGACCTTCATGCCGAGCCCGCGAATCTTCTCGATCGTCGGCCCCGCGTCGTCCTTCGCTTCGATGTGGAACGTGAGGATGTCGCTTCCGGCCTTCGCGAAGGCTTCGGCATATTCGAGCGGCCGGTCGATCATGATGTGTACGTCGAGCGGGATCGTCGCGACGCGATGAATCGCTTCGACCACCGGCGGCCCGAAGCTGATGTTCGGAACGAAGTGCCCGTCCATCACGTCGAGATGCAACCAATCCGCACCGCCCTCTTCGACGCGTCGCACTTCGTCGGCGATGCGCGAGAAGTCGCACGCGAGGAGCGACGGCGCGATCCGCACCGGCAGATCGTGCGACACCGTCATAGCGGACCTCCCGCAGCGGCACCTTCCCCGCGACGAAGCGCGGCGATGCCCGGCAACTCGATTCCCGACAGCAGCTCGAGCGACGCACCGCCGCCCGTCGAGATGTGATTCATCGACTCGCCGTACCCGAACTTCTCGACCGCCGCAGCTGTGTCGCCGCCGCCGACCACCGAGTACGCCGACGATTCGGAGATCGCATCGGCGACCCCGCGCGAACCGCCCGCGAACGGCAAGATCTCGAACACGCCCATCGGTCCGTTCCATACGACCGTCTGCGCTTTCGCGAGCTCGGCGCTGTACCGCTTCGTCGTTTCGGGTCCGATGTCGGCGCCCATCCAGCCGGTCTTGATGCCGGGCCCTTGCACTTCGATCTCGGCGTCGACCGCGAGTTCCTTCGTGGCGATGTGATCGACCGGCAACAGGATCGACACGCCGCGCGTCGTCGCGTCTTCGAGCAGACGATTGCACGTATCGACGAGGTCCGCTTCGAGCAACGACGAACCGATCTCGATGCCCTTCGCCTTCAAGAACGTGTACGCCATGCCGCCGCCGATGATGATCGTGTCGACCTTGCCGAGCAGATTGGAGATGACCGGGATCTTGTCCGCGACCTTCGCCCCGCCGAGCACCGCCGCGAACGGTCGCTTCGGATCGGTGAGGATCTTGTCGAAGGTCTCGATCTCCTTCTGCAGCAGCAATCCCGGCGCCGACGGCATGCGTTCGCACAACCGCACGATCGACGCGTGCGCACGATGGCTGCAACCGAACGCGTCGTTCACGTAGACGTCGGCCAACCGCGCGAGCGCGGCGCCGAACTCGGGATCGTTGTCGGTCTCTTCCTTGTGGAAGCGAAGGTTCTCGAGCAGCGTCACGCTACCCCACGCCGACTCGTCGACCGCCTTCTCGATCTCGGGCCCGACGCAATCGGTGAGGCATCGCACCGGGCAATGAAGCAGGTTCGAGAGCTTGTCGCCGACCGGCGCGAGCCGCAGCGACTCGACGACTTCGCCCTTCGGCCGCCCGAGGTGCGACGCGACGATCGCGCGCCCGCCGCTCGTGATCACCTGGCGAATCGTCGCGATACTCTGCTCGATACGATGACTGTTCGCGACGCGCCCGTCTTTGGTAAGCGGCACGTTGAGGTCGGCGCGGATGAACACCCGCTTACCGTCCATGCGAAGCTCGCGCATCGTCTTCATGTCGGATCCTCCCGAAAGGGTCGGTCCGCGACGCGTCTCACAGCGAGTGCGCGTACGCCATGAGATCCACGACGCGGTTCGAGTAGCCCCACTCGTTGTCGTACCAGCCGAGAATCTTCACGAGTTTGCCCATCGCCATCGTCCCGCCGGCATCGAGGATGCACGAGTGCGGGTTGCCGACGATGTCGCTCGAGACGATCGGATCCTCGGTGTATTCGAGGATGCCCTTCATCGGCCCGGCAGCAGCCTTCTGGAACGCGGCGTTCACGGCTTCGGCCGTCGCGTCCTTCTCGAGCTGCACGGTGAGGTCGGTGAGCGAGCCGTCGGCGACCGGCACGCGCAGCGCGCCGCCGTCGAGCTTGCCGTTCAGCTCGGGAATGACCTTGCCGACGGCGACCGCAGCCCCCGTCGTGGTCGGAATGATGTTGATCGCGGCCGCGCGCGCGCGACGCAGGTCCGAGTGCACCATGTCGGCGATGCGCTGGTCGTTCGTGTACGCGTGCACCGTCGTCATCAGGCCGCCGACGATCCCGAACTCGTCGTTGAGGATCTTCGCCATCGGCGAGATGCAGTTCGTCGTGCACGACGCGTTGGAGATGATCTTCGCGTCTTTCGTGAGCGCCTCTTGGTTCACGCCCATGACAATCGTCGCGTCGATGTCCCCCTTGGCGGGAACCGTCAACACGACGCGGCCGGCGCCGCCTTCGAGGTGCTTCTCGAGCTGATCCTTCTTGCGGAAGACGCCGGTCGACTCGACCACGAAGTCGGCCTTGCACTTCTTCCACGGTATCGAAGCCGGGTCGCGCTCGGCGGTGACCTCGATCTTCTTGCCGTTCACGTGCAGCGTCGCGCCGTCGGCCGACACGTCACCCTGGAAGCGGCCGTGCACCGAGTCGTACTTGAGCATCATCGCGAGCGTCGCGGCGTCCGTGAGGTCGTTGATCGCGACCACCTCGAAATCGTCGCGCGCGGCGAGCACCCGAAATACGAGTCGACCGATCCTTCCGAAGCCGTTGATCCCGACGCGAATCGCCATGACGTGTCACTCCTCTCGTGGTCGTCGTTGCAGGAGACCGCTTGCGCTCTCCCGTGGAAAGCCCGTATCGTATCATCCACGCGGTGCCCGACAAGACGCCCCGAGACGGCCGCCTGAGCCCCTCTCGCGCGGATTCCGAGGCGGGCACGCGCGCCCTGCTCTCCCTGCATCGGAGCCCTCGTTCGTGCCGATCGAGCCCTTCCAGCGCCTCCTCGACGACGTCCGTCGCACCCTCGACGAAACCGGCTGGATCGAGCCCGGAGACCACGTCCTCGTGGGCCTCTCGGGCGGTCCGGATTCGGTCGCGTTGCTGCATCTGCTGCGCGAGCTTCGCGACGAGCTCGGCTTCACGCTCGGTGCGTGCCACCTCGATCATGGCCTGCGCGGCGACGCCTCGCGCGCCGACGAAGCGTTCTGCCGCGCCATGTGCGCCGAGATGTCGATCCCGCTCGCGCTCGACGAAGCGCGCGCTCATCGCGTATCGCCGGAGCCGGGCGCCGCGCTCGCCGAAACGCGCGCCCGCACGCTTCGCTATGCGTTCTTCCGCGAGGCGGCCGCGCGCACGAAGGCGACGCATCTCGCACTCGCGCATCACCGAGACGATCAAGTCGAGACGATCCTGCATCGGATGCTTCGCGGCACGGGCCTCGCCGGATTGCGCGGCATTCCCGCTTCGCGGCCGCTCGCGTCCGACGCGGGCGATGCTGGGAACGCGAGCAACGCGGGTGATTCGCAGGTTCGCATCATCCGCCCGCTGCTCGGCGTCACGAAGGCCGAGATCGTCGAATCCCTCGATCGACGCGGGATCCCCTACTGCATCGACGCCACCAACGAACGGCTCGACACGCCGCGGAACCGAATCCGCGCCGAAGTGCTCCCGTGGCTCGCCGAACGATTCGACGGCGACCCGGCCGCGGCGCTCGAGCGACTCGCCGTGCACGCCGACGAAGCCGACGCGTATCTCGAAGCCGCCGCGCGCAAGGCCGAGCGCGCGTGTCGCCTCGCATCGAACGATCCGAACGCAGGCAGGTTCGACTCGACCTCGGATCGTTCGTCGCCGATCTACGATCGCGGCCGACTCGCGGCTCTCGAACGCCCGATCCTGCGACGCGTCATCGCCTCCGCTTTCGAGTCGGTCGCGGACCGCGGCATCGAGCTCGCCGAATCGGATCGCGTCCTTCACGGTCTCACGAGTTTCGAATCACGGGAGCTCTCGCTTCGCGGCGGCATTCGCGTGTCGGCACACGGCAACGCGTGGCGAGTCCACACCGGCACGCGCCGATCGCATCCCGAGTCATCGGCCGCACCCGCTGATCTCGCGCAACTTCCGCGCCGTGGCCCCGTCGACGTCGCTCCCCTCGCGACGCGCTTCGAAGTCACGCCGCTCGCCGAGACCGAGCCCGACGCGACGAACGATCCCTCCCTCGCGTACTTCGAGACGAACACGTTGCGATGGCCGCTTCGCATCCGGACGCGCCGCGACGGCGATCGCATCCGCCTCGAACGCGGCGGTCACAAGAAGCTGCAGGACCTCTTCGTCGATCGCAAGATTCCGCGCTGGAAACGCGATCGCATCCCGCTCGTCGTCGACGCTGACGATCGCGTGCTCTGGGTCGTCGGCATCCGACGCTCGGCCGACACGATCGCCCCGCCCGACGCGACGGACGCTCGCGGCCGCGGCAAAGTCACCGCGATTCGCGCAACCGAGCTCCCGGGCGATTCAGGAGCGCGCGATTCGAGAACAGGCAGTTCGGGAGCGGCCTCCGAAAGAAGTCTGGACTTTCCTTCCGCGGGCTCGTCTGTCCAATGAAAAGAAAGCGACCCGACCGCCGCTCAGCGCGACGTCGGGCCGTGGTGTTTCGTTTCGGATTGTCGTTCTCGGGTGCCGGCTGCTCGATCAGAGGCGGTAGGCCTTGAGGTGCGAGCCCTTCGCGACGAGCAGCAGCTCCGACGCGGCGGTGTTGGCCTTGCCCTGATCGACGTCGACCGCGCGGACGTACGTTCCGCTGCCCGCGTCGAGCTGATGGAGCTTGCCCTTGCCGTCACGCACGTACAGCTTGTTGCCGACGGAAGCGACGGCGCGGGCGTCCTTGCCTTCGAACGTCCACTTCAGTTCGCCCGTCGAGGCGTCGATCGCGAGCAGGTCGCCCTCGACCGGCTGATACAGCATGCCGTCACCGAGGTACGGCGCTTCTTCGAGCGGCGAACCCGTCGGGTACGCCCACTGGATGACGCCCGTGATGCGATCGAACGCGTAGAGCTTCGTGTCTTCCGACGCGAGGAACACGCTCGTGGTCCCGTCAGTGACGAGGTCGGCCGTGTTGGTGTCGTTCGTCGAACGACGCCAGGCGGCGGCCGACGGCGCGAGGCTGTCGGCCGAGACGGCGGGGAGCGCCGTCACTTCACCATCGAGTCCTGCGAAGAACAGCGTTTGACGCGACAAGTCGCCGATCACGACCGGCGACGAGACGACACCCTCGGCCGTTCGATACGACCAGCCCGACAGACCCGAATCGAGGTCGACGGTGTGGATGCGGTTCTCGACGAACGTCGACACGAACAGCGTCGAGTCGGTCATGGCGGGAACCGCCGCCGGCGGGAACGGCAGGCGCTTCTTGAGCGTCAGGTTGCCGTAGGTTCGTTCGAAGACGAAGAGATCGCTGCCCACGAGGAACGCGACGCCCCACGAGTTCGTGACCGGCGGTGCGGTCGGGACACCCGTGAGATCCTTCGAGATCCAGCGGTGCACGCCGTCGGCGCCGATCGCGTGCAGCGCGTCGTCAGCCGTGACGGCGTAGATGAGGTCGTCGGTCGAGAAGAGCGCGCGGATCGACTGGCCGCCGAAGTTCTCACGCTCCCAAGCCAGGTCGAGGCTGCCGGCCGGCGCCTGCATCGCCGCATCGGCCTTGCGCTTCTTCTTGTTCTTCTTCTTGGACGCGTGTGCGCCGTCGTCGTCGTGCGATTCCGTCGACGAGCACGCGGCGAGCGCGACCGCGAGGAGTCCAGCGATCAGAATTCTCAGGAGCCCAGACTTGTTGCCAGACATTTGTCCTCCTTCAGGAACGACCCCGTCCCGCGGGGACGGCTCGCCGTGAGTCGACCTGAGCGTTGCTCCTCTGTCCGGAGCGACGCAGGGTCGCGGAACGTTTTTCAGTCGCAATGGTCTGCAGTCGCAACGGTCTCGCTAGATGGGAGACCCGCGAATTGCCCTTTTCCCTTCCGTGCGCTCACGCTTTTCGACGCGCGCACCACCGACGGAAGTCCCGGCGACGACGCTCGTTCGCGATCGCCGCAGGTCGTGCTCCGCCGTAAGTTCGGCACAGTAAAAACGTTTTCAAAATCGTTGTCAAGGGGCCTCGTCACCGGGGTTTCGGGACATCGCTGCCGACACGAGGCTCCCGACCGTCGCGCCCCGCGCCCTGCGGTCGACCGCACTCCGCCCGGCCGCCCGACGGATCCCGCCCCGTCCCTCTTGACCGAATCGTATCTCGCACCTATTCTGCCAATTAGGTCGTCTTGCGGCCTCGAGAAGAAAAGAAGATCGTCCCGACCCTCGGCCGGTACCGGTAGCCGGCAGGTGCACTACGGAGTTCACGTTCGTCCGGCGCGATGCGGCTCATGCCCGTCGCCACGGCGCGTGATCGTCACCGGCGGCGCCGACGCGACGATCGATCGAGAAGCACGGATCCCCTGCCATGGTGACCGAGATTCACGATCGCCTCCGCTCCAACGTCGAGGAGGTGCGTGCCCGCATCGCCGCCGCGGCCGAGCGGGCGGGTCGCGCTGCCGACGCCGTGACCCTCGTAGCCGTCACGAAGACGGTCGGCATCGACGTCGTCCGCCAGCTCCTGGCGCTCGGACTCCGCGACTTCGGCGAGAACCGCCCCGTCGCGGCCGCCGCGAAGATCGACGCGTTGGGCCCCGAACCGCGCTGGCACATGATCGGCCACCTCCAGCGCAACAAGGTGTCGAAGGTCGTCGGCGAGTACGGACTCCTGCACAGCATCGACTCGATGCGCCTCGCCGAAGCCGTCGACGCGGCCGCCGAGCGCGCCGGGTGCGACGTCGAAGGACTCCTCCAAGTCAACATCAGCGGCGAGTCCGCCAAGGGTGGATTTTCGCCCGCGGGCCTGCTGGAAACTTATGAGCAATGTCGTACACTGAGCCGTCTCCGGGTCCGGGGATTCATGACGATGGCGCCCTTCGTCGACGATGCGGAATCGGTTCGACCGGTTTTCCGCGCGCTCCGCGAGCTTCGCGACGACGTGCTTTCGCGGCATCCGGACGCTCGATCGCTCGGTCTTTCGATGGGTATGACGCGGGATTTCGAAGTCGCGATCGAAGAGGGCGCGGATTGGATTCGCGTCGGGACCGCATTGTTCGAGGGGGTCTCCCCCACCGCGAGTTCCGGCCCGCCCCACGACGCGCCGAGCGAACCGGAACGCTGAATCCACACGAAAACGATCCGCGACACGCGTCGAACGGCGTGGCACCCGACGGCGCCGCGCCGAATCACGCTCGAGTCGAAGAGCAGCGAGGGTAGAGCCTCTTGGCAATCCTGTACGTCGAGAAGGGCAACGAGAAGGGCCAGTTCCTGAAGATCGAGACCGGTCGTACGCTCACGGTCGGTCGCGACGCGCGTTGCCAGTTCCAGATCGACGACGGCCTCGCGTCGCGCCAGCACTTCCAGGTCAAGGAGCACAACGGCTCGGTCTACGTGCGCGACCTCGGGAGCCAGAACGGTACGCAGCTCAACGACCGTTCGATCGAAAAGCCCACTCCGATCACGGATGGCGACAAGATCCAAGCCGGCGAGACGATCTTCACGTTCCAAAATCGCGACGCTCCCGAAGGCAAGGACGAGCGCATCATCGGTGGCTATCGGCTCGTCGAACGGCTCGGCCGCGGCGGCATGGGAGTCGTCTACAAGGCGGTGCAGCTCTCGCTCGACCGCGAAGTGGCGCTCAAGATCCTCTCGCCGAAGCTCAGCGCCGACCAGACGTTCGTGAAGCTCTTCTTCGAAGAGGCGCGAGCGGCCGGTGCGCTCAACCACCCCAACATCGTCGCGGTCTACGACGTCGCCTCCGAGGGTGACCTCAACTTCATCTCCATGGAGCTCATGGAGGAAGGCAGCGTCGAAGACCTGCTCCGTCGCGAGAAGGTGCTCGACGCCGAGACCGCCGTTTCGGTCATGATCGACGCCGCGCGCGGCCTTCAATACGCCGAAGGCAAGCGCATCGTCCACCGCGACATCAAGCCCGACAACTTGATGATCAACGAGGACGGCCACGTGAAGATCGCCGACCTCGGGCTCGCCAAGAGCACGCTCGACGGCGGCGCGGGTGGCGAAGAAGGCATCCTCGGAACGCCGCACTTCATCGCGCCCGAGCAGGCGCAGGGCAAGCCCGTCGACACGCGCGCCGACATGTACTCGCTCGGCGCCGCGTCCTATCGCATCGTCACCGGCTCGACCCCGTTCCAAGGCTCGACGGCGAAAGAGATCGTCCTCAAGCAGATCCAAGAAGAACCGCGCCCCGTGCGCGAGGTCAATCCCGAGGTGCCCGACGATCTCGCCGAGATCATCGAGCGGCTCATGGAGAAGGACCCCGAGGATCGCTACGCGACGGCCGCCGAGCTCATCGAAGATCTCGAGCAGGTCCAGAAGGCGCACAAGTACGGTCGCGGCGGCGGCGCGGTTGCCAAGGTCGCGGTCGTGGTCGCGGTGTTGCTGACGGCGGCACTCATCTGGGCGCTGACCCGGGGCAACGGCAACGGCGAGGGACCGATCACCGTCATCACGCCGGCCGAGGATACCGAAAGAACCCTCGAGCAGCAGAAGCGGCTGATCGAAAGCGAGGCGCGCTCGGCGTTCCTCGAGATCCAACTCCGTCAAAGCGAAGCCTCGCGCGACGAGATGGAGACCGACTACGACGCCCTCGCCGAGAAGTACCCCGAAACCGAGGCCGGACGAGAAGCCGCGGGCCTCGCCGACTCCATCCGGACCGCGATCGCCGAAGAAGCGCGCTTGGCCGCCGAGGCCGAACGCGCCGAGCAGGCGCGCGTGGCCGCGCTCGCATCGAAGTTCGAGTCGCTCGAAGCGGCCGTTCGTTCTTCGATCGAGAAGAAGCGCTACATCACGGGACTCGCCGCCGCGCTGCGCGCGAACGACGTCGAACCGCTGCGAGCCGACGAGGAGTACGCGCCCAAAGTCGATGCGCTTCTCCAAGAGCACTACGACGCCGCGTCGTCCTTCGCGACCGCGGAAGCCGAGAACGAGTTCGACGCCGATTCGCCCGAATCGATCGACGATGCGATCGAATCCGTCGATACGGCGCTCGAGTCGTTCGGGGCCGCCACGCAAGGCGCGCCCTCCCCCGACCCCGCCGCCGAGGCGCTCGACCGCTACGCCGACCTCCGCACGCGACTCGCCGACCGTCGCGCCGACCTCGTCGACGCGCGCACCGACGCGGGCCTTCGGAACGACCGCGACGCGTTCTTCGCGCCGGTCGCCGAAGCGTACCGGACGCTCGTTCCGAACGCGCGCTTCGACGAAGCGCTGCGTCGACTCGACGCGATCGAAAGCGACATCGAGTCCGCGGAGTACCGCCGCCGCCTCGACCGCCTTCGCGAGCCGTTGCGACGCGCGGCCGCGACGCACGAGCAGCTCGTCGAGTCGGTCAACGGCGGAGACCTCGCGAAGATCGCCGTGCCGATCGTCGCCGGCCAGCGCGGGCAAGAACGCGGCTTCCCCAAGCGTGCCGACTCGGACGGCATCACGTTCGAGATCCAACTGCGCAACGGAAGCCTCGACGAAACGCGTTCGTGGAGCGAGCTGTCAGCGAACGAGTACGTGTTCTTGCTCGAAAACGGACTCCGCCTCGAAGGCGAAGCGCTGCTCGACACCGTGCGACTGTTCATCGCGCAAGGCCGACTCGCGGCCGCGGTCGACCTGTTCAAGCGCATCGCCCCGACCGCGGTCCTCGCCACACCGAATCCGTATGCACCGAAGCCCGCCGCGGCAAGCGGCTCGGGCGGCGCGTCGAGCGAGACGCCGGCGCCCCCGCAGATCGACGAGGCGGACCGACCGTTCGCCGAAGTCCTCGCGGAACTCTACCGTGAGATCGAGGGCGACCGGCTCCGCAAGGTCGCCGAAGCGCGCGCCGCGGACGATCAATGGCAGCAATCGCTGCGAGCGCTCGATCGACTCACGGGCGTGTTCGGCGACACGCGCGCCGCGATCGTGAACTCGGACGGAACGAGCCATTACTACCGCAAGGAGCTTCGCGCGCGCGACGAGTGACGGACGTCGATCGTTTCCGATCGAACGGACCGCCGGCGGCATCGAGCCGCTCGAGCGTCGAGGCTTCCGGCCCCTGCGAGAGGAGAAACCGGTTCCATGTCGGACCTGATGCAGTCGATCGAAGCCGCCGTCGCGGCCATCCGAAAGGTGACCGACGCCACCCCCGAGTTCGGTATCGTGCTCGGCACGGGCCTCGGCGCGCTGGCTCGCGAAATCGAAGTCGAAGCGAAGATCCCCTACGAAGACATCCCCGGCTTCGCGAAGACGTCGGTCGAGTCGCACCAGGGCGACTTTTTGATCGGGAAGCTCTCGGGGCGCACCGTCGTCGCGATGGAGGGTCGCTTCCACTTCTACGAAGGCTGGTCGATGCAGCAGATCACGTTCCCCGTGCGCGTGATGCGTGCGCTCGGCGCGAACTTCCTCGTGGTGTCGAGCGCTTCGGGCGGCATGAACCCGATGCACCGCGCCGGCGACCTCGTGCTCATCGACGATCACCTGAACCTCATCGGAGACAACCCGCTCGTGGGCCCGAACGACGAGAAGCTCGGTCCGCGCTTCCCCGACATGTCGCGGCCGTACGATCCCGCGCTGCGCGACCTCGCCGAGCGCATCGCGCTCGAGGAAGGCATCCGCGCGCATCGCGGTGTCTACGTCGCGGTCGCGGGCCCCAACCTCGAGACGCGCGCCGAATACCGCTTCTTGCGCGCGCTCGGCGCCGACGTCGTCGGCATGTCGACGGTTCCTGAAGTCATCGTCGGCGTGCACGCGGGGATGCGCATTCTCGGTGTGACGTGCATCACGGATCGCTGCCTGCCGGACGCGCTCGAACCCGTCGACATCGACGAGATCATCCATATCGCGAACGAAGCCGAGCCGCGCCTCACGACGCTCATCCGACGGATCGTCAAGGAAGCCGAGTAACCCCGCGCAAGGGACGCGTCCGCCATGCCCGAGAGTTCCCGCAAGAAGCCGCTACGCGTCGCCGTGCTGCTGTCCGGAACGGGCCGCTCGCTCGAGAACCTGCTCACGCGCATCGCCGACGGGGAGCTGCCCGTGACGATCGTCGCGGTCGTCGCCGATCGCGAAGGCGCGCGCGGGATCGACATCGCGAAGGCCGCGAACATCCCGACGTACACGATCCTGCCGCGCGACTACGATTGGGTGATGGAGGAGTTCTCGAAAGCCGTCACCTACGAGCTCGAATCGCACGAACCCGATCTCGTCGTGATGGCGGGTTTCCTGTCGCTCTACAAGATTCCCGATACGCTCGAACAGCGCGTGATGAACATCCACCCGTCGCTGATCCCCGCGTTCGCCGGCAAGGGATACTACACGTCGCGCGTTCACGAGGCGGCGATCGCGCGTGGGGTGCGCGTGTCGGGCTGCACGGTGCATTTCGCGAACAACGAGTACGACCAAGGGCCGATCATCTTGCAGGAGGTCGTGCCCGTACTCGCGGACGACACCCCGAGCACGCTCGCGGCGCGCATCTTCGAGAAAGAATGCGAAGCGTACCCGACCGCGATTCGCCTGTTCGCCGAGGGCCGCTTGCGCATCGACGGTCAGCGCGTTCACATCCTGCCCGCATCCGGCTCGACTTCATGACTTCGCGACGCGGCAGCAACGCGGCCCCACGACATTCGGAGCGCGGACGGTTCGCGCTTCGTTTCGCGACCCTCGCCTCGCTCGCACTCGCGATCGTTCTCGGCACGAGCTGTCGCTCGACCCCGACGCCCGCCGGCGGCGACCTCGTGCGCGTGGCGTCGACGCTCGCGGCGACTTCCGAACGCGGTATCGTCGTCACGGTCGACGACTACGCGTCCCGCATCGGCGCCGAGGTGCTCGCGCGCGGCGGGAACGCGGTCGATGCGGCCATCGCGACGGCGTTCGCGCTCGCGGTCACCTATCCGCGCGCGGGCAACCTCGGCGGCGGTGGCTTCATGCTCGTGCGCATGGCGGACGGACGCGAGGTCATGATCGACTACCGCGAAACGGCGCCCGCCGCCGCGACGGCCGACATGTACCTCGACGCATCGGGACGCAAACGCCCCGGCGCGTCGACGCTCGGTTACCTCGCCCCCGGCACCCCGGGGACCGTTGCAGGTCTCGCGCGCGCCCACGAAGAGTTCGGCACGCGGCCGTGGCGCGAGCTCGTCGAACCCGCCCTCGCGCTCGCGCGGGACGGAATCGTCGTCGACGACGATCTCGCCCGCTCCCTCGAGAAGACCCGCGACGATCTGCTGCGCTATCCTGCATCGGCCGCGATCTTCTTCGACGACGACGGCGAGACCTGGCAAGTCGGCGATCGATTCGTCCAAGAGGATCTCGCGTGGAGCCTCGAGCGCATCGCGGAGGACGGCCCCGGCGCGATGTCCGGCGGAGCGGTCGGCGAACGCTTGGTCGAATCGGTGCGCGCGAACGGCGGCATCCTCTCCATCGAAGACCTTCGCGACTACCGCCCCGTGGTCCGCCCTGCCCTGCGCGGCCGCTACCGCGGGCACGATCTCGTCCTGCCGCCGCTGCCGAGCTCGGGCGGGATCACGCTCCTCATGATGCTCGGCTTCCTCGAGCGGTTCGAGCTCGCGGCCAATCCGCCGGACTCGGCCGCGACCGTGCATCTCATGGCCGAGGCCATGCGCCGCGCCTACCGCGATCGCGCCGAGTTCCTCGGCGACGACGACTTCGTGGACGTCCCGGTGGCGCGTCTGATCCAGCCCGAGCACACGCGCGCGTGGCTCGACGACTACCACCCGCAACGCGCTACGCCGAGCGAGGACCTCGCGGACACGATCGAACTCGCGAACGAGGGCCCCGAAACCACGCACTTCTCTGTCATCGACCGCGACGGCAACGCGGTGTCGAACACGTACACGATCAACTACTCGTACGGATCGAAGGCCGTCGCGGGCGGAACCGGCATCTTGCTCAACAACGAGATGGACGACTTCAACCTGCGACCCGGGTACACGGATCGCCGCGGCGCG
>JAUIME010000767.1 GCA_030433195.1 bacterium | reverse complement strand
CCGCCGATCCGTTTGCAGACGTCGACTCCGAGACGTTCGAAGTGGCGGTCGTCGATCCCGAAGGCAACCCCGTCGGCGATCTCGAGCTGGGTTGGATCGACGGACGCCTCTACGACTTTCACCGAAAGGCAGGGTTCTGTTCGCTCGCGACCTCGAGGCCGGTCGTGTACGTCGGGAAGACCGTGCGATACGAGAACGATCCACCGAGCGAGTTTCTCGATGCGTGGTACGACGAGGCCTTTCGATGGATCATCGACACCCAGAAGACGTTCGAACCGGATGGAGAGTCACCGGATTGGGAGGCGACGAAGGCGTACTTCGCTCTCGGTCCCGAGGGGCGAGCGGCGGATCCGTTCGCAGCTCTCGGTCTCGGCGAGCCGTCGAGAGCCGTGACCGACGCCCGGGGCTTGGCGACGGTCGAGGTCGCTGCCGAGAGCGAGGAGGCTCGTGGCCGCGCACTCGATCGACGTCGCGGGTCGTTCGTGAGTCTCGATCCTGAGTGGTGCGTCGCCGCGTGGGGCCAGAGGCGCGTGGTCGAAGACGATCCTCGCTCGGAGCTCGCTCTCACGATCGTGGTGACTCGCGCGGTCGTCCTGTCGGGACACGTCGTCGACGAACGCGGGAATCCGCTCGCCGACGCGCGAGTCGCGGCGGGCAGAGTCGATCTGAATGCGATGCCCCTTCCGTTCGTGTTCGAGCGGTTGCCGCGTACGGTCGACGCGCTCGCGCGATCGTTCTCGAGCGGACGTCCCGGTTACGGGACTCGGGTCGTAAAGTCGAACGACGACGGCTCGTTTCTCTTGGGACCGGTTCCGGCTTCGAGCGATCTTTTCGCGTCGACCGGGCCACTCACTTCGTTCCGCGGATCCGCTCGTATCGAGGCGCCCGGGTCGAGCGTTTCCGATCTCCGGATCGTGATCCCGAGCCGGCAGTCGAAGTCGCCTCGGACTGCACCGAAGCCCGAGAGGACACGGCTGCGTGGGCTCGTGGTCGATCGAAACGGGGATCCCGTCGAAGGCGCCGTGGTGCAGTTCGACCGTGACGAATCGAAGAAGACAGGGGCGGACGGTCGGTTCGAGTTGCGTGTGTTCTCCGGCGGGGACGTGAGTTCGCTCGAGGAATCGCTTCCGCTCGTGGCCGTCAAGCCGGGATTCGCGTCGGGGATCCTCGAGAACTTCGGTGCACGCCTACGCGCCGAAACAGCGCTCGAAGCCGAGCTCGTGGTGGAGATGGGCCCGGCGCTTTCGATCGCGGGGCGCGTCGTGGACGGTGGCGGCCGATCACTCGAAGGGTGGTACGTCCAACTCGACGATCCGACCTACTTGGGCCTCGGCGCTCTCGAGTACACGGCCGAGAGCGTCGCCCGCGATCCATCGGCGTCGATCGAGGTAGAGACGAGCGCGACGGGCGACTTCCTGCTCACCGGACTGCGCGATCGACCGTACTCGCTGCTCGTCTGGGACGGCGACACGTTCGTGTCGCAGGTGACGGCGCCGATCGCGGCAGGAACCCACGACGCTCGGATCGTCATCCCTGACGACGCGCTTCGGAACTCGTTCTCGGCACGGGTCGTCGCACCGGACGGCTCCCCCTTGCCCGACGTGGAGGTGCGCGTTTCGATCACGCTGCGCGCGAACGCGATCCAGGCACGCTCGATCCGTCGAGAAGTCGCGCGAACGGACGCGACCGGAAGCTTCACGGTCGACGGCTTGCCGCGCGATCGCGTCGATCTCGAGTTTTCTGGCGTTCATGTGATCCCGGGGGGGAAGCGACGGATCGACCGATCGATCCCCGACCAGGGGCACGAGTTCGTGGTGTCACGGCGCTGTCGCCTTCGTCTCGAGATCGACGATCCGCCGGTCTACGTTCGGTTGCTCGACCGAGACGGTGTCGAGTTGCCGCTATTGGAACTCGGGCACGGCGAAGAAGGTCGATCGACGTCGACATGGCACGGCGGCGGATACGTGCAGGAGAGCGTGAAGCACCTCGCAGTTCCGGAGAACGCCCGCTCCGTCGTCTTGGGACGCGACCTCGATCCAGGGAGCGAGATCATTCGCTTCGAGATCGCACCCGATCCGCGTCGCGAGACGGTGCTGCGGCATTGATACCCGCGTTCGAATGGGCGCGCGGCGATCGATCCACCGACCGATCGATCACGGCCCACGCGAGCATGACGATTGCCGCGAACATGACAAGCAGCCACAACCCGGGTCCGCGGCTCGACGACCCTCTCATTCTCATCCACCTTTCTCGGATGCCCGCGGTCGATCGCGGATCCCCGATCCAGCGTAGCTTCTCGCGGGTCGCGCCGCGGTCTCGTGTAAAGGCGGGCCCACCCACGAAAGCGGGCGACGGCCGAATCGAGTCGGCCGGCGCCCGTTGCGGATTCGCTGGAAAACTCTCCTGGATCCTTGCTACTCGATAGCGAGGATGACGGCGTT
This sequence comes from bacterium, assembly GCA_030433195.1. GTDB lineage: Bacteria > Planctomycetota > JACOTG01 > JACOTG01 > JAUIME01 > JAUIME01. The sequence goes on along the minus strand of JAUIME010000767.1, from coordinate 272 downwards.
GCTGACGCTCGCGCTCTTGCTGCTCTCGGATCCCGGGTCGATCGTGATGGCTTGGAACGTGACCTCGGTGCCGGGGGGCAGGTTCGCGGCATCTCCCGTGGGAAGGTCGAGGAACACGGCGGTCGCGCGCGGCGGGCTCGGGATCGGCATGCCGAAGTACGAGCTCTCGCCGACGAGATTGGTCTTCCCGACGTTGTTCCAGACCGAAGACGGCGTGGCGCCCTGGGTGAGGATCATCGAGAAGCAAGCCTGACCGATATCGAACGGAAGCT
>JAUIME010000040.1 GCA_030433195.1 bacterium | reverse complement strand
CGTCGAGCCGCCTTGACGTAACGATTCAGGCCCGGGAGCTCGAGCCGGAAGGCGTGGGTCTTCACATCGGGAGTCTCATGCATCGATTCGTTTCACCTCTCGCACGCGCCCCGTAATCCTCGCGGTGCGCGCGGACTCAGAATTCGAACGTCCCCCGGTTCTCCGCCCACCAGGCTTCCCACTTCTGCACGACTTCCTCTCGCAGCGCCTCGTCGGCCGCGGGATCGAAGCCCATGGATTGCCCCGTGAGCTTCCGCAGGCCGGCCGCGGCGGCACCTCGTAGGTCGGGCTCCGGGTCTCGCAAGAACTCCATCAGCCCGTCGACGGCATCGGCGGACTTGAACCCGCCCGCCGCGTCGAGAGCGGCCTTGCGAACCGCGATTTCGTCACCCCGATTCGCAACTCCGAGCACGGCAAAGACATCGTCCGGGTTCCCGATCTTGGCGATTTCGCGCAGAAGGTCAAGCTGCAGCGACACGAGATCCGGAGAAAAGCTCTGGCCGAGCGTGTCCAGGAGCACGATCCGCACGGCGTCGGGATCGTCGTCCGGGTCAGCCGGCCGGCTGACGAGGACCTGGAGCGCCTTCTTGCGGAGCTCGACCGAAGAGTCGTTCTGAAGCACGTCCACGGCATCCTCGAAGGCGGCGTCGGGCGCGAGTTCCACGAGACGGCCGAACGCCGCGGATCGAACCGTGTCGTCCGGCTCGTTCCGGACGATGTCGCGCAGCAGGGCCGACACGGCGTCAGCCTTGTCGCCGACGAAACGCGCGTCGAGCCGAGCGAGCGCCGCGAGATGCGCCTCGGTACCGGCCCCGGGATCCTGGAGTTTGGCGATCGTCTCGTCGATCGACGCCCCCGCGGGCGTCGGGTCGGTCTCCTGCCGCGGCGGCGGGGACGGTGCCCGATCGGACGTTCGGCGCGTGACGTCCCGGTCGGGCCGCGTGCGCTCGCCGCGCGGCTCACGACGCGCCGCATGGATCGGGACGGGCTGGGACGGTGCCGCGCCGCGCCGCACGTTGCTCTTCATGCCCTCGCCGACGAGCTGGTCGCCGCGCTCCGTCGCGACGCGGACCGCGCCCCGAGTCACCTCGACCGACGTCGCTTCGCTGTCACGCTCGGGGACGACGACCGCGAATCGCGCCTCGCCCTCCTTCGACTCGGCGACGCGCGCCCGACCGGCCGAAAACTCGACCGCGAATCGGTCCTCGCCGTCGAACACCGTGTATCGGGTCGTTCCGGCCAGGGCTTCGTGGCGCGCACCGGCCCCGTCGACAGAGCCGACGCGGAACGAGGCCCCGTCGGTCACCGTGATCTCCGTGCGATCGCTCAGCTGGATCCGCAGATCGCCGCGGTCGGCTCGCAACTCGTCGCCGGTCGCGAGCGAGTCTTCCTGGCGAAGAGGCTTCGCCGACCCGAGAGGTCCACGCTCGGCGACCCCGTTCACGAACAGCACCACGCCGGTCGACGGCGCGGTCCGAAAAAACGCGAACCAAGCGCCCGCACCCAAGACGACGATCAATGGAAGAACCCACAGCAACGGCGACTTCCGCCCCCCGCCGTCGTCGACGGCGACGGTGCGGGCGCGGCTCTTCTTGCGTTTGTTCTTCGGAGTCGCGATCTCTTCGACGCCGACCATGACGTCTTCGAGGAACCCTTCGCCGGGGCGAACGGTCTCGAAGTATCGGTGCACGACGTCGTGGACGCGACGGTATCGGTCGAGCTCGGCGGCGCAAGCCTCGTCCTTCTCGAGGTACTCCTCGAGAGCCTTGCGCTGGACTTCGGTCAACTCCCCTTCGAGGTAGCGGTCGAAGAGGCGGACGGCGGCGTTATACTCCAAGCGACAAACCTCCCTCGCGCGCCCGCTCGACCAGGCGATCCCGCAGGTGCTTGAAGCAGCGGGCGATCTGGGAAGAAACCCCGGACGCGGGCTCGCCCGTCGCCTCGGCGATCTCCTCCGGCGACAGGCCGCCGCCGTGACGCAGCGTCAACAACGTGCGTTCCTCCACCTCGAGGGAGTGCAGCTCTTCGGCAATTGCCTGCAGCAAGGCCGGCGAGAGCGCCGGCGCCGGCCCGGAGCCGCCCTCGTCCGGTCCCGCATCGACGATCGACGAACTCTTGAGCCGCCGCCCCTGCCGGTGCAGCGCGTTGACGATCTGGAGCAGATCCTCGATCCACGGCCGATCGGAATCCTGGATCTCGGCGAACCCGCGGACGAGTGCCTCGCGCGCGAGGCGGCGCCCCGCATCGAGGTCGCGCGTCAAGAAGAACGCGTAGCCGAATACGACGGTTTGGTAACGCTGGACGAGGTCGCGGTACGCGAGCCGATCGCCCGAAGCCGCGCGCTGCACGAGATCACGATCGCTGGCCATGGAGAGGTCCTCGATTCCTCGTAGAGGCCCGCGCTCGAACGCCCGGACCGACCGCCCATTAAAACTCCCGGTCGGCGCGAGCGCAACCGGGAAGCTCGCCCCGCGAGCCACTCTAAGCACTTCTTTTTCAGTATCCTACAACGGGCTCCGGTCGCGCGGCCAGGGCCGCACTCCCGCGCTGCCCGGTCGCGCGCGCCCGCCCCCTTTTTGCTTGCGCCGCTAACCTGAAGCGATTGAAATGGTCGATAGAAAGTACAACGATCTGCGACACGGCGGCGGGATCGGCGCGACAGGATCCGTCGAAGTCCCCCGCCCGACTCTCGGCGATGAGGTCCGTCCATGACTTGGCGTTGCGCTCGCGGGCTCCGCTCCCGCGCCCTCCCTTTCACGCTCTCGTTCGCACTCTCGCTCCTCGTCTTCTCAGCCGCGAGCCTGGCGGACACCGTCGTGCTCAAGAACGGAGGCAAGCTCGAGGGGACCGTGATCAACGAGGACCCCTCCTGGATCGAGCTCAAGACGCGCTTCGGAACGCAGCGAATCGCGCGCAAGGACATCAAGGAGATCATCGCCGGCAAGACGGTCGCGCAGGAGTTCGAAGAGAAGAAGAAGAAGCTGAAACTCGACGATCTCGAGGGTCACGTCGAGCTCGCGCTCTGGGCCAAGCAGAACAAGCTGCGGCGCGAGGCGAAGGACACGTGGGAGATGGTCGTCACGCTCGAGCCGAACCACGCGCTCGCCAACCGCGAGCTCGGTCGTGTCGAGTACGAGGGCAAATGGTACACGCCCGCCGAGCTCGAGAAGAAGAAGGAAGCCGACTACCGCGCCAAGGGCTACGTGAAATACGAAGGCGAGTGGATTCCGAAGTCGGAAGCCGCCGCCCGTGCACGCGCCGCGGCCGAGCAGCGCGACGGCAGCGCGACCGCCAAGGCCGCGAAGTCGTCGAACAAGTCGGCGAAGGACTTCGAAGGCAAGACACTCGTCATCGAGGAAGACGGTGACATCGCCAAGCAAGGCCGCGGCGATCTCGAGGAGGCGATCGGCGCTTCGCCGATCACGCTCACGACCGAACACTTCGTATTCATTTCGCTGCTCGATCGCGAGAAGACGGAAGAGCTCGCGGCGCAGGCCGAAGAGACGATTCAGTGGGTGTTCGACTTCTTCGAGGGTGATTCGACGATCCGCCCCTGGGCCGGCAAGGGTCGCTACTACATCCTCGACAATCTCAACAACTACGAAGACTTTCTGACCTACGTCGTGCCGAAGTACATCGAAGACGAACGGTTCCTCGGGTTCCTGCGCCAGAGCCAAGCCGAAGGAAACACGATGGGACTTTCGACACGTACGGACGGCGCGCCATTCGCCGGCGACTTCCAACGCGACAACACGCCCTGGGAGAACCTCATCCGCGCCAAGGTCAGCACGTGGTGTCTCGAGAACTACTGCGGTCGCGTGCCCGCGTGGCTGCGAACCGGTTGGGCCGCCTTCGTCGAGTTCCAGTTCACGGACGCCTCGCGCGTGCGGTCGATCACGAACACGACCTACGGTGGCCGCGGAGACCTCGCCGACAAGGCCACCGACTCGAAGTTCTGGCCCGAGCTTCTTCGCGACGCCGTCGAACACGAAGAAGACACGATGTTCCTCGAATTCAAGAACCGCGGGGTCAACCAGCTCGACTACATGGACCTCTCGAAATCGTGGAGCATCATCACGTTCCTCGCCGAAACACGTACCGAGGCGTTCATCGAGTTCTGCCGCGAGCTGCGAAAGTCGCAACAGGACGAAGCCTTCCCGAAGGCGCTCGGTACCGGCTTCGAGGAGGTCGACAACGCGTGGCGCGAGTGGATCCGCAACGGCGGCAGCACCGGCGAGTGAACCGCGGGATGCGCTTCACGGTTGCGGTGATCGCCCTGCTCTCGGCGGCGGTCGCCTGCACGAGCAAAGAGCCGCCCGGCTCCGCCCCGCCCGTGATCGTGGTCTTCGTGGTCGATTCGTGGAGCGCTCGACACGCGGGATGCTACGGCGCACAAGGCGATCCGACGCCGAACGCCGACGCGCTCGCGGCGCGCGGCATCCGCTTCGAACAGACCTGGGCTCACTCCTCGTGGACCCTGCCGTCGTTCGGCTCGCTGCTCGCTTCGGTCGTGCCGACCGCGCTGTGGGAACCCGACAGCAACGCAAGGCTCCGCGCCTCGCTGCGACCGTTTCCCCGCGTGCTCGCCGACGCCGGCTACGACACGTTCGCGTGTTGGAACAGCTCGCTCCTGGCCCCGCGCTTCGGACTCGACGCGGGCTTTGCGAGCGAAGACTTCGACGTCTTCCCGTCGCGCAACGACTTCACGCGATCCGCCGACGAAACGGTTCGCGACGCGCTCGCGTGGCTCGACCGCAAACCCGAAGAACAACCCGTGCTGCTCTCCCTGCACGTCTTCGATTCGCACCTGTCGTACACGCCACTTCGGGTCACGAACGAGAGCGGAGCCCGCGGTGATCGCTTCGAACGCGGGGTTCCCGCCTTCGATGCGACCGAGCGCGATGCCGAGACGAAGCTCTGGATCGAAGGACTTCACGTCGACGAGATCCGCGCCGTCGACGCCGCGCTCGGAGCGCTCGTCGCGGGGCTCGAGGAGCGCGGCCGATTCGAGAACGCGTTGATCGTCGTCACGAGTGCACACGGCGAAGAGATGTTCGAGCACGGCGGTTTCGGGCACGGCCACAGTGTCTACGAAGAACAGATCGCCGTCCCGTTGATCGTCCGCCTGCCTCGTGACGCGCATGCCGGAACGAATGTCGCCGAGCTCGTGCGGCACATCGACGTCGCCCCGACGATCCTCGACCTCGTCGGCATCGAGACGCCCGATTCGTACCAAGGCACGTCACTCCGCGCGTTCTGGGCAGCGCCCACCCCTGGGAACGAAGCCCGCACCGCGGGCTCCTCGAACGCACCGCGCGTCGCCGTCGCCGAATCGCTCATCGCGGGTCCGCAGCGCAAAGCCGTACGTATCGGCGACGACAAGCTCGTCACCGACGACGCGCGACGGCCGCTCGAGCTCTACGACCTCGCGGAAGACCCCGAAGAGCGAGACGACCGACTCGACCGGGATCCCGAGACGGCCGAACGATTGCGCGCCGCGCTCGTGCGCTGGGTCGGAACGGCTGCCGAAGCGCCGAGCCCGCAGTTCTCGCTCGCCGACGATCCCGACCTCCGCGATCGGCTCGACGCGGTCGCGCACCCGGGCCGCGCTCGCTGACCCGCAACGCGGTTCAGCCGTCGCGCTCGTCGTTGCGTGGTCGACTCGCGTCGTTCGGGCGATCGCCGGCCGGGCCACCGTTCGCCGGGGTCATCGAGTCGAGCCGTTCGAGCCGCGATCGGAACGCGGTCGCCGACGCCCCCTCGAATGCGAGCCCGCGCTGCAACACCTCCCGACACTCTTCGCGCAAGCCGGCGTAGAACAACAGATCGGCGTACACGAGCAACGTGTGCGGAGTCGGCGAGAGCGAAGCCGCGCGGTCGGCCCACGCGATCGCTTCCTCGAAGTTGCGGACTCTCGGATCGGTCGAGCGCGCGAGCACCATGGCGAGGTTGGCCATCGATCTCGCGTCGGACTCGTCGAGCGCGATGGCTCGTCGATAGCACTCGGACGCGCTCGCGTAGAAGGCCGGCCCGGACTCGGCATAGACCGTGCCGAGCTGCTGGTAACCGATCGCGTGACTCGGGTCCCGCGCGACCGCGATCCGAAGCAACCGGATGCTCTCGTCGTAGCGTGCTTCCGCCGCGTACCTCCGTGCCGCCTCGACGAGTTCGTCGGCTTCGGCCTCCTCGGCCGAGACCAGCAGCGGATACGCTTCGTCGAGCTCGCCGGTGTGGAGCAGTGCGACTCCGAGATACCACCCGACGTCGGGAACTTCGGGATGGCGTCGGATCGTGTCGCGGAGCTCTCGAACCGCTTCTTCGTAGTGACCGAGGTCGAGCCATGCCACGCCGAGTCCCTTGCGGGGATCCGCCTCGTCGGGCGACGCCGCGACCGACGCACGATACTCGTCGATCGCACGCTCGTAGTAGCGATCCGCGACCGGGAAGTTGCGAAGCGACGCGAAGTGGCGACCGCGCTGCTGCAGCACGTAGCCGAACTTGAAGCGCGCGCGCCAATGCTCGGGCGAGGTTCGCGCGGTCACCTCGTGAAAGACGAACGGCGAGCGCCAATCGCGGTTTCGGTCGATCGTCACGACGATCGAAACCACGAGCACCGGCAACGCCACCCACACCGCAGGCTTCGCGAATCGTCTCGGCACGAGAGCGACCGCCGCGAGCGACAACCCCGCAGACGGGAGATAGAGGTAGCGTTCGGCGGCGATTTCGCCGATCGGAAACGCGAGGCTCGAAGCCGGGAACCACGTCGCGGCGGCGAGCAGCACCCCGAACGCGAATCCGCCGTGCCGCTTGCGGAGCCCTATCGCGGCTCCGACGAACGCGAGAGCGACGCCGATCGCCGCGATCTCGACGAAGCCCGGCGCCTCGACGATCGCGGGCTCGAATTCGGCATCGAGCCCGACCGGCCACAGCATCTTGCCGAGGTACGCGACTCCGGCCGATGCAGCCGTCCACACGCGCGTCAGCACCGTCGCGTCTTCGGGAAAGATCGGCGAAGCCTCGAAGATCGTCGCTCGCAGCGTGAGCAGACGCAGCACGAACAATCCCGCGAACAACACGTGCGGCACGACCGCGCGTACGACCGCGCGCAGACTGCGCCCCTCGATCGGCGCGACGAACTCGAGGCCTGCCAAGAGCACCGGCAGCACGAGCGCGGTCTCCTTGCTGCCCATCGCGAGCGCAGCCGTCGCGAGCGACGCGACGTAGGCCAGAGGTCGATCGCGCCTTCCCCGCTCGTAGCCGACCACGGACGCGAGCAGGAACATCGCCGCGAACCCGTCGGAGCGTCCCGCGATCCACGTCACCGTCTCCGTATGGACAGGATGCACCGCAAAGAGAGCCGCCGCGATCCAAGCGAGCCGCGTCCCGATCCCGAGCCGTCGCGCGAGCACGAAGAGGAGCCACGACGTGACGAGATGCGCGAGCACGTTCACAACGTGGAACGAGACGGGCGACGGTCCGAAGAGCTCCGACTGCAGCCAGAAGCTCGCCATGACGACCGGACGATAGAGCCCGGACGGCGTGCCTTCGGCCGACAGCGCGCCGAAGTCTTGCGTGAGGAGATCGGGGACAGCGGCCGTCGTGAGGTTCGGGTTCTTCTCGATGAGGTGGACGTCGTCCCAAACGAAGGCGTTCGGGAACGTGTTCGCGAAGGCGACGAGCGTGAGCACGGCGATCGAGATCACGGCCACCGAACGTGAGCGCAGAGCCCCGGTCGGCTTCGTGGGAGGAAAGGTCGTCGTGGACGCCGTCGTCATCGGCCGCGTCGTCTCCGGCTACCGCGATCCGAGCGTTGCCGACCCCGCGTCGACCACGCTCAGAGCACCGTCAACAGATCATCGAGCCCCTGCACGAACGCGCGGTACTCGTGGTCGCGCGCGAGCGCCGAGAGCCGCGGCAAGACTTCACGGTCTCCGAGATACCCGAGGGCCGCCACCGCGTACGCCTGAGTCTGGGACTTCGCGCTGCGATCCGAGCCGACGGGCTTCGTCGCGAGCTTCGCCATGATGTCGACAGCCTGGCGGTCGCGAATGAGACCGAGCGCGAGCACCGTCTGCGCACGAACGATACGCGTGTGCGGGTTCTTGCTGTCGGACAGCACGCGCGCCAACGGTTGAAGAGACCCGCGATCGCCGAGCATGCCCACCGCGAGAACGATTCCGCGCAGAAGTTCTTCGTTGCCGCGCTCGTTCTCGAGCATGCGATGAAGATCGGGGACGAGATCGCGATCACCGATCAACCCGATGGCTTGGGCCGCATAACCACGGAACGAGGCGTCGGCGCCCGTGTTCCCGATGATCGTAGCGAGCGCCGGCAGCGCCGCTCGCTCACGCAGGAGGCCGAGCGCGATGGCCACCGCGCCGCGGTGACTCTCGTAACCCGCTCGGTTGAGCCGCTCGAGCAAGACCTCGCTCGCGGCCGGCTCGCCGAGGATCCCGAGCCCCAGAGCCGCGAAGCCCTGCAACGAGATCGAGTATCCCGAGTCGAACGCCGCGAGCAGCGTCGCCAAGGCACCGCGCCCGCCGTTCTTCGCGAGCGAGATGCACGCGTAGTTACGGACCTGAACGTCGTTGTCTTCTTCGATCGCTTCGACGAGCGCCTTCGCGATCGCGTCGCGCTGCTTGACGATCTCCTTGCGCGCGGCGGCGTCGGTCCGCTCCTTCTCGGCGATGAGCGCATCGAGCTCCGCCATCGCCTCGTCGGTGATCCCATCTTCGCCCTTCCACCGCTCGCGATGAGCGAGGAGCTTCGTGAGTTCGGCGTCGGCTCCCGAATGCGTGTCGATGTCGCCGAGCGCGATGGCGGCCGCGCGCCGCGTCGGAATGGAACGATCGCCGAGGGCGCGAATCAGCATCGGGATGGAGCTACGTTCGCCGAGTCGTCCGAGCGCGAGGATCAACTCCGCCTCGATGCGGGCGTCCTTCGCGCTCGACGTCTTCGAGAGCTTCTGGAGCACGGGAACCGCCTCGGGATCCCCATGCAGCGCCAGCGCCCGAAGCGTGATGATCGCCATCTCTTCGGCGTCGTTCGCAACGCGCGGAAGCACGCTCTCGAGGAATCCGAGCAACATCTTCGTCGAGGCGGGCCCGTCGATGAACGCGAGCCCGAGCGCCGAGGCCATGCGCACGCGAATCTCCTGACTCCCGGTGCGCATCACGTGCATCAATGTCGGGATCGCTTCGTGGTTCCCTTGGAGCCCGAGGGCGAGCAGCGCGGCTTTGCGCACGTCGTCATTGGAATCCGTCACGCCGCGGCGGAACGACTCGACGCCGAGCTTCGTGCCGACTTTGCCGAGCGCGATCCAGCTCGCGGCGCGCACGTCGGGGTCGCCGTGTTGCGTTCCGTGCAGGAGCAGCGGTTCGATGGTCTCGGTGCGCATCGACTCGTCGATGGCGTCGGTCACCGGGATGCGATCCCGGACGCGGCCACCGAGGAAGTAATCGGCGCTCCCGCGGATCACGCTCGCGCGTTCACGGTTCTGGTAGTTGCGTAGCCCGAGGTAGCGGTCCTTGTTGTGCTCCCACCAGAATTCCCAGCGCAGATAGCCCTGCCCGTCGGATCCGACGGGCGGAACGCGGCGCAGAGGCTCGGTCGGGCTCGGGGGTCGCAGACGCGGATTCTGGCCGCGGAACAGCTCGCGGAGTTCCGAGACGGGACCTCGATATTGACCGGCGTGGGCGAAGGCCCGCTCGCCGAGCGGACCGATCCCCGAGAGGATACCGCCAAGGACGAGCACCACCGAAACGACGGCGAAACGCGGGATTTGCAGGCGCATGATCGTTACCTCCACGACCATTGTACCACCGCACCCGCACCCTCTACCGCAAGCGCGCCCCACCGCAAGCGGACCACCGCCCCTCGGTCGCGCCTCGCCCCAAATCACTCGGGATTGACGACGAGATTCTCGCAGCGCAGCGTCCACTTCCCGAGCGCCGAGAGCGGATCATCGATCTCGAGCGCCGTGACGACCGGGATCTCGTCGACGGTCTCGTAGCGCAGCAGCACGCGACCGAAGTCCGGCGAATCGATCGTGTGCAGGCGCATCTTGCCGTCGACCTCGCGGAAGCGCAGCTGCCACGGCGTCTGTCCCTTCTTGCCACGGCACGTCACGGTCGTGAGCGTGTCGGTCGCTTGGACGCGCAGCACGCGCTCGGGATCGAGCTGTTCGTCGAGGATCGAAAGCCCGCCAGTGACCGAGCCCACCCAGTCCATGATCTCGACCAGGCGCGACTCCATCGTCTTGTGCGCTTCGTGGAGCCCGCTCACCTTCAGCTTCCACTGATCCGGTGCACGGAAAGATCCGTGGAACCGCGTCGAACGATACGGGAACGCGGCGTTCTCGAAGGCTTGGTGTCGGAAGTCGAAGTCGACGCCCTTCAACCCCGCCTCCATGGGACGGTAGAGCTTCGCGAGCAGCGGCGTCAGATCTCGATTCGGAGCGTTCTGCCCTTCGCCTCCCTGCTTCGCCGCGGTCTTCAGCTTGGCCGCCTCGTCGCCTTTCGGCTCCGGCTTCGGCACGGGCTGCTTCTTGTCGACCGGCTTCTGCGGCGCGTCGGATTTCGGCTCGTCGGACGGGGCCGGCGGCTGCGAGGCGATGGCGGGCGCGCCCGCGAGCATCGCGAGCAGGGTCAGCATCGAGAGAGCCGCCGTACAGGCGGAAAGACAGCGAATCGTCCGATTGAGCGTGTGCACTGGGGAATCCTCCTGGGGTGGTTCGGCGAAGACCCGATTATAAGTTGCCTTGGGTCGCGGGAACAACCTCCGGGATTCGGAGTCTTTCGGCCCCGCTCGACCGGATCGCCCGAAGGGCTCAGCGCGCGGACAACCGTTCGAGGGCGGCACGAGCCGTGGCGAGCCGCGGGTCGATCTGCAGCGCGTCGGCGTAGTAGGCACGCGCGAGCCCGACGTCGCCGAGTCGCTCGGCGAGCTCGCCCATACGGACGCGAAGCGCGGGATCACCGGGCGCGAACGCCACGAACCTCTCCGCGTACGCGAGAGCCCGCTCGAAGCGACCCCGCTCGGCGTGCAGCTCGACGAGCTCCCGACACGCGTACGCATACTCGCGGAGCCCCTGCTGCATCGGCGACGACTCCACGCGCGCGACGAGCTCTTCGAAGGTGCGGATCGCGAGTTCGGTCTCCCCGATCGTGCGCAGGAGTGCGCCGAGCTCGCGGCGTGCCGGCGGGTAGTCCGGCTCGATGGCGAGTGCCGTCTCGAGATGCTCACGGCGTTCGGCGACGACCTCCGGCGAATCTCCCTCGAGAGCGAACGCGTAGGCATGATGCGCGCGCGGGTTCTGCGCATCGGCCGCCAGGACGCGGCTCCAGAGCGTCGCGTCGTCTCGCCACGCTGCGACGTTCCACACCGCGACCGTGAAGCACACGACGACGAACCCCGCGAGGCCGGGAATCGCCACCTTCCCTTTGGAACGGGCCAAGCGTACGACGCCGGACGCGAGCCAAGCCAGCGGCCCGATCGCCGCGAGATACAGAAAGCGATCCGCGTAGAAGATGTTGATCGGCACGAGAAGGTTCGCGGTCGGCAGGACCAAGAGCGCGTACCAGACGATCGCGAACGACAAGAACGGATGACGTCGACGACCGAAGATGGCCACCACCACGAGCGCTGCACACGTCGCCGCCGAAACGCAGAAGCGCCAGTCGGCGATCGAGCGCACGATGCCGAGCCGGTAGTCGAACGCGAACGCACGCGGCAACAAAGGAACCGCGAGCCGCGACAGCCCCATGGCGATCGCGACGACCGCGGTCAAGCGAGTCCGCAGCGGCGAATCCTCCCACCACACGCTACGTTGCCCCGAAGCGTCGCCGAGCGCCTCGTAGCGCAAGAAGCCGTAGACGCACGCGATCACGACGAACAGAACCACCGAACGCCATCGCCGCTTCAAGGCATCCGAGATCGACCGACGCAGCGACGCTCCATCGGAACCGACCGTGAGTTCGTACCACGCGAGGATGGCCGGTAACATCGCGGCGGTCTCTTTGGCGAGGAGCGCGAGCGAGAACGCGGCGCCGACCGCGGTCAGTCGCCACGGCCCGTCGCCTCCCCCGAGGTACGCGCGCACCGCAAGCAAAAAGAACAGCGCGCAAAGGCCGTTGTCGTGACTCGTCGCCCACGCGACGCCCTCGACCATCACGGGGTGGATCGCGAAGAAGAACGCCGCGAGGACCGCGGTCGCTCGATCTTTGAGCAGCCGGACCATGACCGCGAACACGAGCAGCGCGTTCAGGAAGTGCAGAAAGGCATTCACGGCGAGGAACCCGGAAGGATCCCGCCCGAACACCGCGACCTGCGTCGCAAAGGACAGCGTCCGAAGCGGTCGGTAGATTCCCTCGAAGCCGCCGGTCGGGTCGACCGTCGAAGGATCGATCAGGAATCGCACGGGATCGATCGTGTCGAGAGCCGGATTCCCCGCGATGAAGCGCACGTCGTCGTAGACGAAATCGTGCTGCCACGTCGGAGCGTAGACGGCGAGTACGGCGCCGGCGAGGAGGAGGACGAGGAACCCGCGCGATCGCACGAGGCCGCGCTCCGCGCCTTCGTCCTGCGCGATCGTCGCGGGGGAGCTCATCGGGCCGCACGGCCGCCGAGCGGCGTCGGCGCGGACGGCGTGAGGACCCGCGAGGCATCGATGCGTGCCAAGACGTCGTCGACGGTGATCTGCCGCATGCAGACGGGCATCCGACACGACGACGTCTTGCCGTTGGCGTTCGTGATGCAGGGGCTGCACGGGAGAGCGAGGTAGAAGGCGTGTGCGCGCGCACCGAGCGGCCCGTAGAGCACCGGCGTGTTCGGTCCGTAGAAGCCGAACACCGGCACGCCCATCGCGCCCGCGAGATGCACCGGCCCCGTATCGTTCGAAAGAACGAGGCGACAGCGGCCGAGGATCGCCGCGAGTTCGCCGAGCGTCGTCGCGCCCACGAGATCGACGGTGCGATCACGCGGCAGCTCGGCTCGGATCGACTCCACGAGACCGACTTCCGACGCGACTCCGCTCAACAGGATCCGCACGCGCGGATCCCGATCGAGCAGCCGCGCCGCGACCTCGGCGTACGACTCCGCGGGCCATCGACGTCCCGGGAAGTTGTCGCCCGATCCCGCGTGGATCAGCACGCGCTCGACGTCCTCGTCGGCCGCTCCGACCCGCGCGTCGGCGGCGCGCTCTTCTTCGTCCGTGACGGGCACAGGCTCGAGGCGGTACGCGAACGGCCGGACACCCGCAGCGCGCGCGATGTCCGTGAAGACCTCACCCATGTGCCGATCTTCGCGATAGCCGACACGAACGTGGTAGGCGCCGCCGCGGGACGTCCCCGGCAGCCCGAAGCCGATCCGCTGCGCGCCGCCCGAAAGCTGCGCGAGAATGCCCGAGAGATGGCAGAACTGCTCGAAGTCGAGCACGAGATCGGGACGCTGTCTTCGAAGACGTCGCACGAGCCCCGGGAATCCGAACGCCACGCCGCGCCACGAGTCGATCCGGAGCGGCAACACCTCGTCGATTCCGGGGTGTCTCTCGCCGAGACTCCGGTTGCACTCGAGCGTCAACAGTACGATCCGAGCGTTCGGATAGGCCTCGCGAATCCTCGTGAACACCGGGTACAAGAGGACGAGGTTCCCCATGCCCCAGAGCTTCACGAGGAGAATCGTCCGTACGTCGTCGACTTCGCGCACGGGCCGGACGATCCGTCCGACGCGCGACGAGATCGCGAGTAACCGGTTGGCGAGCGCACCGATCGTTCGGTCGACGGTCTTCGCGAACTCGAGGTTCATGCGCTCCCCTCCGCCGTGGGTTTCCGCGCGAGGAACGGACCGAGCGCGAGGTGGTCCATCTCCTCGGCGAGGTAGCTTCGCACCGCATCGCGCGGCGAACAGACGATCGGCTCGCCGCGACGATTGAACGACGTATTGAGGAGCACGGGAACCCCGGTGCGGGCTTCGAACGCTTCGATCACGCGACGCAGCGGATCGTCACCGGGCTCGACGGTCTGCACGCGCGCCGACCCGTCGACGTGGATCACCGACGGGATCGCGTCCGCCTTCTCGGGCCGCACGTCGAACGACAGCAGCATGTACGGCGACGGGCTCGCGTCGAGAAAGAACTCGCCGACGCGCTCGGCGAGGATCGCGGGCGCGAACGGTCGGAATTCCTCGCGATGCTTCACGCGCAGATTCAAGTGATCGCGCATTCCGGGGTCGCGCGGATCGGCGAGGATCGATCGATGCCCGAGCGCGCGTGGGCCGTATTCCATGCGCCCCTGGAACCAACCGACGATACGCCCGTCGGCGATGGTCGCGGCCACGGCGTCGGCGATGTCGGCGGGCCGATCGTAGGGCAAGCCGGCGTCGCGAAGGGCCGCCTCGCACTCGTCGGCATCGAACGCCGGTCCGAGATACGCATCGGGCATACCGCCGCGCGGCATCTCACCCGTCACGTCGCGCGTCACGGAGAGCGCCGCCCCGAGCGCGGCCCCCGCGTCCCCGGCCGAAGGTTGAACGTAGATCTCGTCGAACGGCGACTCCCGCAACACGCGCCCGTTGGCCACGCAATTCAGCGCGACTCCTCCCGCGAGACACAGCGACGACAGCCCCGATACCGCGTGCAGGTGCCGCGCGAGTCGGATCATCACCTCCTCGGTGCACTTCTGCAGCGCGAAAGCGATGTCCCGGTGCCGGTCGTCGATCGGCTCGTCCGCGCCACGACGCGGGCCGAACGTGCGCTCGAAGAGCGCCGAAAATTTGTCGGGCG
>JAUIME010000766.1 GCA_030433195.1 bacterium | reverse complement strand
GCCACTGGCACATCTGGGTGGTGAACGCAGACGGGACGGGCCTGCGTCAGCTCACGACCGATCCGTTCCCGGGCGACGAGATTTCGCTGTCGTGGGTGCCGGATGGTTCGAAGATCGCGTTCATCTACCGCGAAGGGCTCGACGACGTCTCGGAGAACAACGAGGTCTACACGATCGCGCTCGAAGACGGGAAGATGGAGAAGGTCTCGCACACGCCGATGTTCGAGTCGAGCCCCAACTTCCTGCAGTAACCGATCCACGCGCGTTCGTGCGTGCAACGAATTCGACGCCGGGGTCGCCGGTTCTTCGCCGGCGGCCCCGTTCTGCTCCGCGCCGGCCGTTCTCCTCGCTCCGGCCCCGCCTCGGCTTCACGCTCGTCGTCGTCGTGCCGCGGTGCTCGCCGTCGTGTCGAGTTCGCTGTCGGGTCTCGACGGATCGCTCGGACGCGGCTTTCGCGTCGCCCTCGGATTTGCTATCTCACTGCCTTTCCAAACACTCCGCGCGCCCGGGCTTCCGGTGTAGCCGCAGTTTTCGCGCGACTCGAGGGAGGCGAGATGAACGATCGATTCGTGGGCGAGGGCATTACCTTCGACGACGTGCTGCTCACGCCGATGTACTCCGAGGTGATCCCCCGCGACGTCGACACCTCGACGCACTTCTCCCGCAACATCGGGCTTCGGATTCCGGTCAGCTCGGCCGCGATGGACACGGTGACCGAATCCGGTCTCGCGATCGCGCTCGCGCAAGAGGGCGGGATCGGGATCATCCACCGCAATCTCGCGCTCGACGATCACGTGCGAGAGATCGACCGCGTGAAGCGTTCCGCGAACGGCGTCATCCTCGACCCCGTCAGCATGACGCCCGAGGGGACGATCGGCGAAGCCAAGGAGATCATGCTCCGCAACAACATCTCGGGGCTGCCGATCGTCACGGGCGACGCGCAGCTCGCCGGGATCCTCACCGCGCGCGACCTCCGCTTCCAGGAGTCGAGCTCGCGCAAGGTCGACGAGGTCATGACCAAGACGAACCTCGTCACGGCGCCGCCGCAGACGACGCTCGAAGATGCCCGCGCGATCCTGCATCAGAACAAGGTCGAGAAGCTCTTGCTGGTGTCCGACACGGGTCGCCTCGAGGGCATGATCACGATCAAGGACATCAACAAGCTCGAGGAGTTTCCCAACGCCAGCCGTGACGAGCGGGGGCGCTTGCGCGCCGGCGCCGCGGTGGGCGTGCACGATTACGAGCGCGTCGAGGCGCTCGTCGGTGCGGGCGTCGACGTCCTCGTGGTCGACACCGCGCACGGCAACTCGAAGAACGTCCTCGAGACGGTTCGCAAGATCAAGGCCGATCATGAGATCGACGTCGTGGCGGGCAACGTCGCGACCGCGGGTGCGGATGGCGTCAAGGTCGGGATCGGGCCGGGCTCGGTGTGCACGACGCGTGTCGTCGCCGGGGTCGGCGTGCCGCAGATCACGGCGATCATGGAGTGCGCCAAAGCGACGATGTCGGCCGGCGTGCCGCTCATCGCTGACGGCGGGATCCGCCACTCGGGCGACATCGCGAAGGCCATCGCCGCGGGCGCGTCGTGCGTGATGATCGGCGGGCTGTTCGCGGGGCTCGAGGAGAGCCCGGGCGAGCTCATCATCTACAAGGGACGCTCGTTCAAGAGTTTTCGCGGCATGGGTTCGACGGGCGCCATGGTCGAGGGGAGCAAGTCGCGGTACGCGCAGGCCGAGGTCAGCGATCCCGACAAGCTCGTTCCCGAAGGCGTCGAAGGTCGCGTGCCGTACAAGGGCGCGCTGTCGCCGTACGTGTACCAGCTCGTCGGCGGGATCCGAGCGTCGATGGGATACTGCGGCTCGCGCAGCATTCAGGACCATTGCACCAAGACCAAGTTCCTGCGCATCTCTTCGGCGAGCGTGATCGAGAACCATCCGCACGACGTGCAGATCACGCGCGAATCCCCGAACTACCGCGTCGAGAACTGAGTCGAGTCTATCGGTCACGAGCCAATCGGCTACGAGGAGGGCGGGGCATGGCGGCTTCCGATGTCGTGAACGCGGTCGCACCGGATACCGAAACGGTCTTGATCCTCGACTACGGGGGCCAGTACACGCAGCTCATTGCCCGCGCCGTGCGTGAGGCCGAGGTCTACTGCGAGATCCATCCGTGCAACGTGAAGGTCGATGCGCTGCGCGAGAGGAACGTGCGCGGCATCATCCTGTCGGGCGGCCCCAACAGCGTGAGCGAGAGTGGCGCGCCCGACCTGCCGGACGACTTGCTTTCGCTCGGGGTACCGATCCTCGGAATCTGCTACGGCATGCAGCTCGTGTCGCGCGCGCACGGGTGCGAGGTCGTCGCGAGTGCTTCGCGCGAGTACGGTCGCGCGACGATTCGCGTCACGCGCGACGATCCGTTGTTCGCCGGCCTTCCCGAAGAACTCGAAGTGTGGATGAGTCACGGCGACAGCGTGGGTTCGCTCGCGTCGGGTGTCGTGAACGTGGCCGAGAGCGCCGACTGCGCCAATGCGGCCGTCGCCCATCCGGCGAGCGGGTTCCGCGGCGTGCAGTTCCATCCCGAGGTCGTGCACACGCCGCACGGCAAGGAGATGCTGCGCAACTTCCTGTTCGGGATCTGCGACTGCTCGGGCGGATGGAAGATGGCGTCGTTCGTCGATCAGTCGATCGCGGCGATGCGCGCCGAGATCGGCGACGAAC
>JAUIME010000039.1 GCA_030433195.1 bacterium | reverse complement strand
TCTGGTTGGGGTCGAGCCCCGACGTCGGTTCGTCGAGGATCACCACGTCGGGATCGTGGACGATCGCCTGGGCGATCCCCACGCGCTGACGGTACCCCTTCGAGAGGTGACCGATCGGCCACGCGAGGCGATCCTCGATGTTGCACAGCCGGACGACCTCGGACACGCGCGAGCGCACCTTGAACGGCGACACGCCGCGCAGGGCAGCGATGTACTTGAGGTAGTCCTGCACGAGCATGTCGGTGTAGACGGGCACGGTTTCGGGCAGGTAGCCGAGGTGCCGCTGCGCCTTGAGCGGGCGCCGGATCACGTCGTGGCCTGCCACCGTCGCAGCCCCTTCGGTCGGCATCATGTAGCCCGTCAGGATCTTCATCGTCGTGGTCTTGCCGGCCCCGTTGGGCCCGACCAATCCGATGATTTCGCCTCGATCGACTTCGAACGAGATCCCCTTCAGAGCTTCGGCCTCCCGGTACCGCTTGACGAGTCGTTCGACCTTGATCATCGTCCTCGATCCATGGAATGAGCGCTGTCGAAAACGTCGGGAACGGCGTTGCGCGCCGGGTCTACGCTGAGGTCTCCTCGTCGCGAAGAACCCGCGATCGCCCCACCATACGGACCCGCATTCGGAGTGTTAAATAAATCTACGCGGCCTTTCAAGACTCGCCAAGCCCGCGGCCCCACGACCCATTCACGAGCCGGAAAGCCCTTTCGAGTCGCGGGTTCGAGGCGGCCGCGCCGCGATGACGGCGCGGCTAGCTCTTCGCCTTCATCGCGTCGACTTCGGAGCAGGTCTTGCTCACCGATTCGACCGATTTCGCGAGCGCCGCCTTCTCGTCGTCGTCGAGGTCGACTTCGATGATCCGTTCGATGCCGTCGCGTCCGAGGACGACCGGCACGCCGACGAAGAGGTTGTCGATCCCGTACTCGCCTTCGAGCAGCACGCAGCACGGCAGGATCTTCTTGCGATCGAAGAGGATCGCCTCGGCCATTTCGATCGCCGACCAAGCGGGCGAAACGAACGCCGATCCGGTCCCCATGAGCCCGACGACCTCGCCGCCCGCCTTGCGCGTGCGCGTCTCGATCGCCGCGAGCTCGTCCTCCGAGACGAACTTCTCGACCGGCATCCCGGCCACGCGGCAGCAGCTTCTGACGGGCACCATCTCGTCACCGTGTCCGCCGAGCACCATCGCCTCGACGTTGTCGACCGAGACGCCGGCCGCCTCGGCGATGAAGTAGCGGTAGCGCGCCGAATCGAGCACTCCGGCCATCCCGATGAGACGGTTCTTGGGGATGCCGAGGTTCTTGTGCAGCGTGTAGACGATCGCGTCGAGCGGGTTGGCGATCGAGATGACGATCGCGTTCGGGCAGTACGTCCGGATCCCGTCCGAGACGCTGTCCGTGATCTTCAGGTTGATGCCGAGCAGCTCTTCGCGCGTGGGGTACGTCCCGTCGGGACGCACCGAGCGCGGCACGCCGGCCGTGTTGATGACGATGTCGGCGTCTTGCAGGACGTCGAATTCCTTGCCCCCGACGAACTCGCAATCCGTACCGATGACGGGCGTGCCCTCGGCGATGTCGAGGAGCTTGCCCTTGGCGAGATCGGGCGGCTTGACGTCGACGAGCGCGACGGTCCGGGCGAGCCGACGCGTCACGATCTCCTGGGCCAGCACACCGCCGATATTACCGCCTCCGATGAGGCCGATCTTGTTCAACATGGTCTCGCTCCTGCTTCTCGCTCGGGTCGGGAGATCGTCGTTCGGGGGATGCCTCGCTCCGCGAGTGCGGGCGGGCATGGATTCCGGTCGAATCGAGCCGGAATCCTATCGCTTCACTCCAGGCCGCGCAACCGGCTCGCGCCGTTGTCCGCCGAGGCGAAGGCGTGCTAATCTGCACGGCATGAGGATCGAATCCCTCACCGTCGGACCGTTCGCGGTCAATGCGTACATCCTCGCGAACGAGTCGACGAGCGAGGCCATCGTCGTCGATCCGGGCGCCGACACCGAGCGTCTGCTCGCACGCCTCGACGCGCTCGGCCTACGCGTTCGATCCGTCGTCGCGACCCACGGGCACCTCGCTCACGTCGGCGGTGCGCGCGATTTCGTCGAAGCCGCCGCGCGGCGGAGCGACGCCCCCTCGACGCCCGTCCCGTTCTGTCTGCACGCGGACGATGCCGCGATCCTCGCCAGCCTCCCCGAACGCGCACTGCTGTTCGGACTCCCGCCCGCGAGCCCTCCCGGCATCGACGTCGAATTGTCCGACAGCGCGACCCTCGAACTCGGTGACGAAACCGTGACGATCCTGCATACCCCCGGGCATTCGCCCGGCAGCGTTTGCCTCTGGATCGAGTCGGAGCGGGCACTCCTCACGGGTGACGTCTTGTTCTCGGGCTCGGTCGGACGATCCGACATCGAGGGCAGCTCGGCGACACGACTGGTCGGATCGATCCGTGAACGCTTGTTCCCGCTCGGCGACGACGTCACGGTATTCCCCGGTCACGGCTCGAAGACGACCCTCGGGAACGAGCGCGAAACGAACCCGTTCTTGAGCGGACAGCTGCTGGGTGGAGACGCATGAAGACGAGTCCCGAGAGTTACCGCACCTTCTACGAGCACGAGGCCGATCAGTACCGCATCACCCCCGAGGCCGAGCCCGCGTGGATTCACCGGCGCAACCTCGTGCGGCGCTTGCTGCCCAAGAAGCTGACGGGCCCGATCCTCGACGCCGGCTGCGGCGATGGAGCGATGACCGAAGACATGGCCGCGGCCACCGGGGTGCCGTTGATCGGCGTCGACTTGTCGATGAAGCGCGCTCGCTACGCGACCGCATCGAAACAGCGCGGCCACTACGCCATCGGGAGCATCTACGAGCTGCCGTTCGCTGACGACACCTTCGAAGCCGTCGTGTGCGCCGACCTGCTCGAACATCTCGACGATCCCGAGCGCGCCGTGGCGGAGCTCGTCCGCGTGAGCCGCGATGCCGTCGTGCTGTCGGTTCCGTACGCGATCAGCATCGAGACGACGCTGTGCCCGCATTGCCTCGAGGAGTACTACCTCTACGGGCATCAACACTCGTTCGGTCGGGACGGCGTCGAGAAGCTCGCCAAGGCGAGCGGCGCCAAGGTCGAGGCGTTCGATCACCTCATTCCGATGTTCGAGTGCCGGCGCTATCGGTTGTTCCCGCCGCTCAAGTGGCTCTTGTGGAGTCATTTCAAGGACTCGGGAACGCTCGGTGCACGGCTGCGCAAGAACTAGCGGCGGTCCTGCCCGCCCTCGGGAGGAAGACGTGTCGAAGCCAGGCAGCGCGCGAAGGCTCGTGATCGCCGGCGCGATCCTTCTCATGGCCTTGCCGGCGTGCTCGTCCAAGTCTCCGCCCGAGCCGAAACCGTACGAGGCCTCGCCGAGCGACGGCGGCGGATCAGCCACGGTCACACCCGACGACCCGGTCCGGATCGGCGAAACCGGAACGTGGCGCATCGACTACGAGGTAGGCCCGCTCGGCATCGCCGAAGGCGGCGGCATCGCGCTGCACATTTCCCCGTACTGGGGTTGGACGGCACCGCAGACCCAATCCCCCGGGGCCGCGGGATACGTGAGCGCGGTCGTCGACGGCTCTGCGGCATCGCTCGAGCTCACGGCGAACCGGCAGCTCCACTGGGTGAGCGCCGTCGTCACGGGAGATCGACTGCCGCCCGGCTCGCGGGTCTCGTTCGTCTACGGCGACGTCACGTCCGCCGAAACGCGCGCGCCGAACACACGCGTCGATCGTTTTGCGGAGTCGGACGAGGAGTTCTGGATCAAGGTCGACGGCGACGGCGACGGTTACTACACGTCGATCGCGACCCAGCCGACGATCGACATCTTGCCCGGACCGGCTCGACGGCTGCTCGTGTTCGGACCGTCGATGGCTCGCGTGGGAGATACGATCGAGCTCGCGGTCTCGGTCGTCGACGGGCAGATCAACCGCGCCACCGATTACACGGGAACCGTCCTGTTACAGAGTCTCGAGGCCGGGCTCGAACACCCCGAGACGATCGAGTTCACGGCCGCCGATCGCGGTGCCAAGACCGTGCGCGCGCGCGTCGTCACGCCGGGCGTCGCGCGAGTGCTCGTGACCGATCCGCAAGACCGCCTCGCCTTGTCGGTGAGCAACCCCGTCGTCGCGATGGACGCGCTTCCGCAATACCGGCTGTTCTGGGCCGACCTGCAGATTCACACGGGCCAGAGCGACGGCACGGGAACGCCCGAAGAGGTGTACCGCTACGCGCGCGAGGTCGCGCGTCTCGACGTCGCCGCGCTCACGGATCACGACGCACACGGCATCGTCGCGATCGACGAGACCCCCGCGATCTGGGAGCGGCTCACGGCCGCCACGCGCAACGCGCACGAGCCCGGACGATTCGTGACCCTGCTCGGCTACGAGTGGACGAGCTGGACCTTCGGCCACAAGCACATCCTCTACCGCGACGACACCGGGCCGCTGTGGTCCCATCGCGACGAAGAATCGAAGACGCCCGACGGCCTGTGGAAAGCCCTCCCGGCCGGACGCGCGATGACCATCTCGCATCACACGCTCGGCGAACCCGTCGTCGTCGACTGGGACTACCACGATCCCGAAGTCGAGCGGCTCGTGGAGATCTGTTCGATCCACGGAAACTCCGAAGGCGTCGGGCAGCCGATGGCCGTGCGCGGCGCGAAGGAAGGCCACGGCGTGCGCGATGCGCTCGCGCGCGGGTATCGCCTCGGCTTCGTGGGTTCGGGCGACACGCACAACGGGCATCCCGGGCTCGGCGATCCGACGAGCGCGCCGACCGGCGGCATCGCCGGCATCTACGCGACGGATCTCACGCGCGAGGCGATCTGGGACGCGCTCTACCATCGCCGCACCTACGCATCGACCGGCCCCCGCGTCGTGCTCGACGTCACGCTGAACGAGACCATGATGGGCGGCGTCGTGACCCTCGGCTCCGTCGATACCGAGCGTACGCTCTCGATCGAAGCGCACGCGCCCTTCAAGATCCGGACGCTCGACATCATCAAGAACGAGCGCCTCTACGTGAGCACCGCGATCGACGACCTGCGTTTCGCCCTCGCGTTCGACGACCCCGAACCGGCGGCCGACGGGGACCGCTACTACGTCCGCTTGCGATTGCAGAACGATCAGATGGTGTTCTCGAGCCCGATTTGGGTCGAGCTGCCCGAATGAGCCCGGAATTCGGCGCGCTCGCGGGTACGCTCGGAATCCCGCATTGCGCCGTCGTCACGATGATCGGCGGCGGCGGCAAGACGAGTCTCTTGTTCGCGCTCGCGCGGGAGAGCGAGGCGGCGCGGACGCGCGTCGTCACGGCCACGACCACGAAGATGCTACTCCCGACTCCCGAGCAATCGCGGCGCGTGCTGCTCGTCGACGAAGACGATCCGTCGTGGATCGAGACCATTCGCGAGGCACTCGACGAATCGCCCCACGTGACGATCGGCGTGTCGCGCGCGGGAGACAAGATCACGAGCGTTCGACCCGAGGCGATCGACGCGCTCTTGCGTTCGGGCGTGGCCGACCGGATTCTCGTCGAAGGGGATGGCGCCAAGCACCGCCATCTCAAGGCGCCGCGCGACGGCGAGCCCGTCATCCCGAAATCGTGCGCCGTCGTCGTCCCCGTCGTCGGGATCGACCTGGTCGGTCGAACGTTCACCGAGGAGACGGTCTTCCGCCCCGAGATCGTCGAGGCGCTCACGCCGTATCGGCGCGGCGATTCGATTACGGTGTCGATGATCTACGACGTGCTGTTTCACGCGCGCGGAATCGTCGAGCGGGCGCCGACCGGTTCGCGCATCGTGCCGTTCGTCTCGTACGTGGACGACGATCGGGCGCTCGACCATGCGCGCGAGCTCGCACGGCGCGTGGTCGCCGAGCGACCCTTCGGCATCGATCGGGTCGCGCTCGGCAACGCGGACCCCGGAATCGTGCGCGAGCTCGTCACGCCGCGCGTCGGCATCTGAGTCACCCAGACACGGGTCACCGCCACACGAGTCACCGCAACACGAGTCCCGCAAGACCGTGCCGTCGATCAGGGAGCGAATCCCGCATCGAACTCGCGGGCCTCGCGCAGCATCTCGTCGAGCCGCGTCCGCAACGCCTCGGCACGCTCGGGCTGCTCCGACTTGAGGTTGAGCGTGTTGTCCGGATCGACGTCGCAATCGAAGAACACGGGCTCGGGCAGCTTGCGGTCCCACAGAATGCGGGCACCGTCTTCACGCAGCGAGTAGATCTCGTATGTCTTGTCGTATACCTCGCTGAATGCGGGCAAGTCCACAGCCGTTCGACCGAGCATGTGCGAAACGAGCGACTCGCCCTGCATCGGCGCGGTCGGTTCGAGACCGAGTAGATCGTAGAGCGTGGGCAGCACGTCGATCAGACGCACCTGGCTCCCGACCACGCGACCGTCCATCCCCGGGACCCACCACAGCAGCGGAACGTGGAGCGACGTGTCGACGAGAAGCTTGCTGTCGGCGCCGACCGTACCATGCTCGAGCAGCTCCATCCCTTGCGTCGAGAGCAGTACGAAGACCGTGTTGTCGGCGAACCCTCCCCCCTCGAACAGGCGGCGCAGCCAGTCGTCGAGGTAGAAGTCGACCGTGGCGAGCTCGGCATCGTACTGCGCGATGACGTGACGCACCTCGGACGCATCGAGCCGCTTCTCGCCGCGCTCGATCTTGCGCACGTCGTCGAGCGTCACCACGCGTCGCGACGGATCGGGGTAGTCGGGATCGAAGGTTTCGTTACGCGGATACGGCGACTGGAACGGAGGCCGCAGCACACGCGAGTGGAAGAACAGGAAGAAGGGACGTTCGTCGACGCCCTCACGACTCGCGAGCCATTGGTTCGCGTCGTAGATCTTGCGGCGGAACTTCGCGAGCGAGTTCGAGGCCTCCGTCTCGTGACGCGGCACGAGATCGTAGCGAAAGAAGCCCTGGTTGAGTTTCCACTGCGGGTCGAGATCCCCACCGTCCACGAACGCCACGGTGTCGTAGCCGCTCACTTGGAGCTCTTCGGCGAAGGTGATCCAGTCGTCGCGGAGCGGTTGGTTGAGCGCCTGGTTGGCGCCGTGCGTCGTGGGCCACATCGACGTGAACAGCGAGGCGTGGGCCTCGAAGGAATCGGGCGTCGGGGTGAAGGCTTGCTCGAACGTGATCGCGCCTTCCGCGAGCGCGTCCAGATGCGGAGTGGTGGCGCGAGGATACCCGGCGCCGCTTCGATGGTCTTCGCGCCAGCCGTCCATCGAGATGACGACGACGTTGTACGTGTCGCGCTCGAACGGTGGCTTCGTGCCGATCTCCTGGAGCAACCAAACGAACACGACGACCCCGCCGAGGGCCGCGATCGGAACCAAACGCTTCATGTCATCTCCGAGTCTGGGGTGGGGATACGCGACGATACTTCCGTATCGGCGCTCGGCGGGCTCGAACCGGAGCCTCCCGTCGGCGGGATCCGGCCGGGTTCGGACCGAATCGCGCGTAATGTACAATCGCCCGACTCCGGGGCCGGGAAAGGCCGTGGTGACGAAAATGCGTCTCCACCGCCAAGCCCAATGCAATCAGGAGGATACAAGGGTTCCCGCGGCGAGGTCACGCCTGCCGGGAACGCGCAAGCGCGATGTGGTCGGCCCTTATCCACCTCACTGCCGTCCTGTTCGGATCGGCGGCGTACACTTCCTACGCCTACCGACGGCTCGCCGGACAGGGCCTCCCCGACTTCGAAACCGCGGCCGCGGTGCGTCGACGCGTGCTCCGCAACTCGGCCCTGCTCGAGCTCTTCCTCGTCTACAGCTTCCTGCTGCTGTCGGACAAGTATCCGCTCGTCATCGCGGTCCGCGAATCGATCGGTGCCGTCGCCACCGCCGCCGTCGCCACGGTTCTCGTGTGCGTCGCCTACGGAATCGGCTGCTGGATGCGCTCGAGCATCGATCGGCAGGTTCGCGGGCTCGAGGGCACCGCACGCTCCCACCTCCGGTTCCACATCCTGCTGCTGCTGTTGCGGATGGGAGTCTTCGTCGTGGCGACCCCGCTCTTCTACCTGCCGGTGTACGACCTCGCGGCCCCGATCTACTCGCCGCACAACGTCATCGGCTGGGCGACGGTCTCGCTCGTGTTCTTCGTGTACGTCTTGCGCGGGCCGCAGCTGTTGTTCTCGGCCTTCGGGATCCTCGATCGCTTCCCGGACTCCGACCTCGAGCGCGAGGTCCGCGAGGTCGCGCGGGATCGCCGCATCCCGGTGCGCCGGATCCGGATCCTGCGCACCTGGCAGAGTCGTTTCGCGGCCGCCTTCGCGCATTTCGGGAGCTCGCAGATCTTCGTCACCGACCACCTCACGGAGGTCGTCGACCGCGACGAGCTCAAGGCCGTGCTGTATCACGAAGTCGGTCACCTCGCCCAACTGCGCGCGAGCCTCGTGCGCGTGGCGGGGTCGTACGGCGTGTTCTTGATCTTCGTGTACCTCAAGGTCGTGATCGACGCGACGTCGCAGAGGCTCATCGGGTACGAGACGCTGCTCCCGGGATTCGCGCTGTTCGCCGTCGGACTCGTGGCGGCGCGGCATCTCTGCGGGAAGTACATCCAAGAAGGCGAAGTCCTCGCGGACGTGTTCTCCGCCGACATCGTCGGTGGGCGACGTCTCTACCATCAGGCGATCGCCAAGATCCTCATGGCGAACGGACTGTCGGTCAAGTTCTCGCCGTCGGCCGCGGAAGTCCTTCCCGCGGCAGCGAACGAAGGCGACGAGTCGCTCTGGTGAGACGGCGAGAGGTCCCCGACTCGAGGGGCACGTCCGAGACTCGTTTCGAGCATTCGATCTCTGAGGCGATCGACTCGCGCGTCGTCTTCTAGCGCGTCGTCTTCTAGCGCGTTGTCTTCGCGCGCCAAGCGTCGAGCTCGCTTCGCATGCGTTCGAGGCTCGTCGCGTGCGACGCTTCCGCAGCGAAGTCCCTGACCTCCGATGCATCGAGCTCGAAGTCGTAGAGGTGCTCGGTGCCGTCGTCGAACCGGACGTACTTGTAGCGCGCGTCGCGGATCATCTGCCAGTAGCCGCCCCCGAACTTCTCGCGTCGCTCGAGTTCGGAGTACGCAAGGCGACGCGTCTCGCCCTCGCCACGCACGGCTGCGAGGAAGCTATTCCCTTCGAGTGTGGCGTCGGCGGCGATCCCGCACGCTTCGCGAAGCGTCGGGAGAAAGTCGACGCTCGACACCAACGACGGGACCACCGTCCCGGGCTCGACCCGGCCCGGCCATCGCAGGATCGCCGGTGTTCGCGCGCACTCGTCGAACCACACCTCCTTGCGCGCTTGCCCGTGGCTGCCGTACATCGAGCCGTTGTCGCCCGCGAAGAATACGAGCGTGTCGTCGCGACCTCCTCGCGCGTCGAGTGCCTCGAGCACACGACCGATCTGCTCATCGAGATACGTCACCGTCGCGTAGTATCCCGCCCAATCATGATCGCTGAGCGCTTGATCGGGCGGCCATCCCGGGGGAGCCGTGATCGAGCCGGCTTCGTATCCGTAGTCGGGCGCTCTTTCGTACTCGGTGATGTACGGCCGGTGCGCCGCGCGCGTCGAAAGCCAGAGGAACCAGGGGCGCTCTCCCTCGTCCTCCTCGAGGAACCGCACGGTCTCGTCGACGAAGTGCCCCGTCGCCGGCCCTTCCACCTGGCGCGCACCCTCTTCATAGACGAGCTCGTAGGCGCCGAAGTGAGCACCCCCCCCGGGCAACAGCACCGGGACCTCCTCGAAGCCCCATCGTTTCGGGTCCCCGCCCATGTGAGCCTTGCCCACGAAAAGCGTGCGGTATCCGGCCTCCCGCAGGACCGACGCCACGGTCGGCGGAACCGGATCGTCGAAGTCGGCCCGCTCGGTGTTGTCCATCACCCCCGACTGGTGCGGGTACAGCCCCGACAGGAACGATGCGCGCGAAGGCGAACAGAGCGGCGCCGCGACGTAGAAGCCGTCGAACCGCGCGCCTTGCGCTGCGAGCGCGTCGAGATGCGGCGTTCGAAGCTCGTCGTTTCCGTAGCATCCCACGAGATCGAACCGATGCTCGTCGGTGAGGATGAACAGCACGTTCGGGCGCGAGTCTTCCCCCTCACCCGACGAGCGCTCGCCTCCGCACGACACGGACATCACGAGCACGAGCGCGACGGCGAGCATCACGAAGGCTTCGGACTTCGGTCCAAGGGTCGACGGGTTGGGGCGCACGCGAATCCTCCGCTTCGGTTCGAGGAAAACGGTGCGAGTATAGCAGCCCGTTGAAAAACGGGCGCGAGCTGGAATTGTGAGATTCCCCGCCAGTCGTCGCGGCCGAAACGAAGTCGTATCGGTGAATACGTCGAGCTTTCGGTCGCGGCGAGAGGCGGAGGAAGCTCGCCATTTCGGCTGTGGTGAGTTTCTTCAACGGGCTGATAGCCCGTTGAAAAACGGGCGCGAGCTGGCATTGTGAAGACGCAGCGCGAGAGACGCGCAGAGAGCAGGAGCTGACGGAGACCCGTCGAAGCGAGCGGGCACCCCGACCTCGGACTTGCTTCGAGCCGAGGGGCCCGAGCCTTGAAGCTCGAGCCGCATCGCGCGAACCAAGGTTCGCGAGGTCGGGTCCCACACGTGACTCAATCCCAGTTGTCGAGAGTCCGATGCCGGACCTTCGACCCTCGAGATATCCCTTTGTGCGTACGAGGTACGACGGCGTTCGCGTCGCTCCTCGAATGCGTGAGACGATAGCGCTCGATCCCAGGAAAATCAAGGGCAATTCGCCGATCGACCGTTCGCGAAGGATCGCCGATTTGCAGCGAAAAAACGTCGCTTATCAGATTGAGAAAACTGGGGGTCCGGTCGGTGTTCGACGCCTCGGCCGATGCGCGGGATCGCCGCCCCCGAGCCCGTCGATGGCAGTCTGTCAACGAACGGCAGAACCCTCGAGGCGCGCCAGCAAGTCGCGGGCTCCCGAGTTGGCGGGATCGACCGACAGCGCGCGGTTCAAGAGACGCTTCGCCTCGGCGGCATCTCCGTCGGAGAGCCGGATCCGCGCCACCCGCAGCAAGGCGTCCGGATCGTCGGGACCGCGCACGAGCGCCTCTTCGAACGCCGTACGCGCCGCGTCGAGGTTCTGCGTGAGGATGTGCGCCTCGGCCAGACGGATGAAGATGCGGGGCGCCCGGGGATCGCGCTCGGAACGCGCGGCCGATTCGCGCAGCGCCTCGACGGCCTCGTCGTAGCGCTCGGCCTCGATGCAGATCTCGCCGATTTGGAACCACGGCGCCGCCGAGCTCGGATCCGCGGTCGCCGCCCGCTCGAGCGCGGCTTCGGCCTCTTCGTCGCGCCCGAGATCGCGCAGGGCGAGCCCCAGATTCAGCCACGCCTTTCCGTACTCCTCGTAGCGCGCCACCGCTTCGCGATAGGCCGCCACCGCCCCCTCGAGGTCGCCCGCCGAGCGACGCGTGTTCGCGGCGTTGAACCACGCCTTGACGCTCTCGGGAGACGTGCGCACGGCCGCGCGGTTGAAGGCGTCTCGGTCCTTCCAATCCGAGATCCGCGCGAGGGTCCGCGCGGCGAGCACGGCACACACGACACCGACCGCGATTCCGGCCGCCTTCGGCGACAACCTCTCGCGCACGACGAGCGCCACGGCCGTGACGAATCCTGCGGCCGGAAGATACAGCAGCCGCTCGGCCATGATCGTTCCGACCGGAACCACGAGGTTCGACGCGATGAAGAGCCCCCCCACGAACGCGAGCGCCGCGAAGCCGAACCGCCGCGCGAACCGCGCTCGTACGAACGGCAAGCAAACCGCCGCGAGAATCGGAAGCAGTCCGAGAAGCGTCCACGCGCCCGGGGTCGCCGACACGGGAATCTGATCGAACGAGTAGTCCGACGAGAGCGTCCACGGAACGACGAGCAGGCCGACGTATCGTCCGATCACGCCGAGCGCCGTGACGATGCGCGCGCCGGTGTCGGCGTACGCGGACGGGTTGTCGAGGTACGGAATCGCCTCGGTCGGCAGGCCCAAGCCGCCGAGCACCGAGACTCGCGCGACGAGGTACACCGCGGCCACACCGACGAGCACCGCAAAGCGCTGCCACGCCGCCGCGCCGAGCCCGAGCAACCCGTCGACGAGAGACACACCGCGGTCGTCGTCGGCCCTCGCGAGCTCACGCGCTCGCCGCAACGCGTCACCGGCGAGGACGAGGCCGGGCAACGCGAGCGCGCTCTCCTTCGAGAAGTACGCGAGAAGTGCGAGCCCCCCCGCTGCCGAGAGCGAAAGGACGCGACGACGCGATCTTGATTCACGCAGCAGCACCAGCCACGAAGCGAGCGCGAACAGCGCCGCGAGGATCTCGGCGCGCCCGGATACGTTGATCACGGCCTCGGAGATCGCCGAATGCACGGCATAGAGGAGAGCCGCGAACCACGCGACGAGATCGTCCTCGAAGAGTCGCCGCAGGACCGAGAACAACAGCCACGCGACGCACCCGTGCAAGAGCACGTTCCCCGCGTGGAAACCGGCGGGTCCCGTGCCGAACACGGTGCCCTGCAGGACGAACGACGCGACGGTCACGGGCCGGTAGAGCCCGTCCTCCACGTCGAGCGGCGTCCCGTCACGGTAGCTGCGACCGAACAGTCCGAGGAGGCTCGCGCCCTCGTGAACGAGCGGGTTCTCTTCGACGAGCGCGATGTCGTCCTGCACGAATCCCCCGCCGAGGCTCATGGCATAGACGATCCACGCCGCCGCGACGATCGCGGCTGGCATCCATCGACGCAATCGCGATCCGGGTTCGGTCTCTCGCTCGTTCGGTGACACTCGACCCTCGTCTCTCGACGCCCTCAGGCGACACACAGGAAATCGACCGCCTCAACATACCCGAGGGCGACGAGCTCGGCGCGGATTTTCTCGCGAGCCCCGCGCGCGGCCACGGCGACGAGGATCCTCGGCGCCGCGCCGTCGGTTGGCGGCCCCAGCGTTTCCGGCGATTCCACGAGGACACCCCGACGGGTGCGTCCGACCTTCGCCGGATCGATGTCGAGGAAGCCGCGAACCGCGACTCCCTCGGCTTCGAGGAAGCGCGCCATGCGGCGACCGACCGGCCCGGCTCCCCAAATACGGACGTCCCGGGTTCCCGCCGCGAGCCAGGTCTTCGGCAGGAAGTGCGCCTTCGCACGCAGGAACGCGTCGCGCGCGTAAACCGGCGAACGTCGACTCAGTCGGTCGGGAGCATCGCGCCAACGCACGAGCGTCTCCGGAACCTTCGCGAACCGAGCGCCGCGCTCGAACAGCCGTAGCCACAGGTCGTAGTCCTCGGGCCAACCCGTATCGCGGTAGCCCTCGACGGCCACGAGGTCCTCGCGCCGGAGCATCGCGGTCGGATGCGGAATCGGGCTCTCGACGAACATCTCTCGGACGATCGCGTCGTGAGTTTCGAGACCGTTGATCCACTCCTCGTAGAGCAGCATCCCGTGGCGGCTCGAGTCCCGGGGGAACGTCTCGACGCGGCAGCTCACGACGGTGGTCGACGGCCGCTCGACAAACCATGCATGCTGACGCCGTAGTCGGTCCGGCTCGGAGATGTCATCGGCATCATGGCGCGCGACGAACCGGCCGCGCGCGCTCGCGATCCCCGTATTCAGAGCCGTCACGATCCCGCTCGCCTCGATGCGGATCGACCGTACGCGCGCATCCCGGCGCTCGTGCTCCCGCACGATGCGATCGCTTCCGTCCGTCGATCCGTCGTCGACCACGACGATCTCGAAACTCTCGAACGATTGTCGCTCGAGACTTTGGAGTGCCTCGTCGAGAGTCGACGCCGCATCGCGTACGGGCATGACGACCGAAATCAGAGGGACGGCCTTCACCATCGCGTGAACGACTCCACACTGCCATCGGCTCGATGCTCGAAACGAGCATCGAACGGCCGCGCGGCCCCCTCGAAAACCCAAGCCGTGTAAATGGCGTCCGCCGCGGGCATGTCCCGTCCTTCGAGAACACGCTCGTACGGGATCCACGAGCACACGCCTTCGGGATGACCGGAACGCGGAGTGCCGCGGAAGTCGCGAACGAGCACGAGATGTTGCAACCACCCGTCGCCTTCGCTCGGCCCGTGGTGCCGCGTCCTTCCCCGCAGGTTCATCGCGAGCGCGACGAGTCCCGTTTCTTCGCGCAGCTCGCGCGCCGCCCCGGCGATCGGAGTCTCGCCGGGCTCGAGCTTGCCGCCCGGCGGTGACAGCCGGCCCCGATTCGGAGATCGCTCCCGGCGCATCAAGAGCACACGGTCGCCTCGAACCACGTAGACGAGTGTCGACAGTTGGATCGGCATGCACGGTCACGGTGACGGACATCGCTCACGGAGCAAAAGCGGCGCCGCCGGCCGAGGTCGGCCCGCGGCGCCGAGAGAGGATCCTATCAGGATCGCGCCTGCCCGTCCCGCATCGCGCAGCTCACCGTGTTCTCGTCACCTGCCGCCTGCGGAGCGTGGAATCAAAGACGCTTCGTCAGTTCCTTGAATCGCTGCGTGTCCCGGATGCTGTCCAGATCCGAGTCTTCGCTGATCAAGCGTCGATTCGCGAAGCCGGCATCGAGCGATTTCTCGAGCCAATCGAGCGCCTTGTCGGGCTCGGACGAAAGCGCGTATCCGCACGCGACGTTGTAGTAGCAGGTCGCGGTTTCGAACCCGAGCTCGGCCGCGCGCATGAAGCCCTCGCGAGCCCGCTCGTAGTGGCCGGCGGTGTGCGCGTCGAAAGCGATCTGGAAGACCATCCCGGCAT
>JAUIME010000765.1 GCA_030433195.1 bacterium | reverse complement strand
CTGTACGATCTCGCGGTGGCGCTCCTCACGGCGGCTCTGATACACGAGTTCCCCGTCCCAGTCGAGGCCGAGCCAACGCATGGCGTCGAGGATCGACTCGAGGTATTCCTCGGTCGATCGATCGCGATCGGTGTCTTCGATACGCAGCCGGAACGTCCCACCGTTCGCGCGCGCGAAGAGGAAGTTGAAGAGCGCCGTCCGGGCGCCGCCGATGTGGAGGTTGCCGGTCGGACTCGGCGCGAATCGGACGATGGGCGCATCGGCCCGACCGTCAGCGGAGGCGGTCATGAGATCTCTCTCTCGTTCGGGATCGTGATGGGCGGCGAAATGCCACCGGGTGCAGGCGACACACCCGATCACGGGCCGTCGCGTGGAGTCGCGGATTCTAACAAGCGGCGCGTCGTGATTCGAGGGCACCGGCCGGTTTGACGCGCGTCTCGGGGGTTCCCTACAATCGCGGCTTTGCGAAGGCGTCGATGAATCGCGGCCGAACGTTTTACGTGCTGATGTCCATCGCCTACATGGCGATGATCTTCGTGCTGTCGTCGACGCGTCTGGCGTTGCCAGGAGGCGGCGAGAACGGCACGGCGCCGCCGTGGCTCACGCACGCGTTCGTTCTCCTGTACAACGCCGCGCACGTGCCGCTGTTCGGTGGATTCGCGTTTCTCGTGCATCGGGCGGCGAAGGCAGGACGAGGCGCGGTCGAGTCCGGGGAAGAGCGCGGGCCCGGCGGTTCGACGTCTTTCGCGCGGTTCGATGAGCCCACGCGGGGCTCGGTACTCGTCACGGTCGCGGTCGTGCTCGCGTACTCGGTCGTCGACGAGATCCACCAGTCGCTCACTCCGGGGCGGATTCCGTCCGCTTTCGACATCGTGCTCAACGCGATCGGTTGCGCTATGGCGCTCGGCGTCGCGCGGTACGGATGGCGCGGGTTTCGCGTCGCGATGCTCGCGCTCGCTGTCGTGGCGGTGGTCGTGATCGAGGTGGGCGATCGTCTCGCGGAGCACGAGCGGTGGTTCTGGCGGACCGTCTCCCAGCGAATCACGCCGATCGACGGATCGGGGCGCATCTCGAGCTTCGCGTCGGAGCGCCGATGGGGGCCGTTTCCGCCCGACGACGAATCGGTCACGCTCGAAGTCGTCTCTCGCGACGGGGAGCGCGACCTGGCGTTCGGCGTACCCGCGGATCCCGAGGGGTTCCGCGGCGTGCGGTCGAAGTCGATGCCGGTCGACTGGCGTGGCGTTCGGGCGGTCCGACTCGACCTCGATCTCGATTCCGCGGCGCCCGTCTCGTTCGCGCTCGGCTTGCACCCGTTCTTCGAGGGCGCGACGTTCCACGTGCAGCGGATCGTCCCTCCCGGCTCTTCGACGGTGCGCTTCGATCTCGACGGCTTCACGAGCGCGATCGATCCGCGCAGCGTGCGCGAGGTTCGTCTCTTCGTGCGACGGCCCGACTCGTCCGTGCAGGTTCGCCTGCACGACCTGTATGTCGAGCGTTGAGGCGTCGAGCGCTCGGGCGAGGCGGCGCCGATGCGTCGGATTGTTTCCGCCGGGGAGCTGTGCCATCATGACGTGCGTGTGTTCACGAGTTTCGGTCCGAGAGGGCGCTCGCGAGCGCGTCGAGACGATTCCTAGCGAGGAGAGGTCGATGGCAAGAGCGCAGATCGGACGATTCATGCGAACGGTCTTGGTCGGGGCGGCGGGTGTCGTCACCTGGGCGAGCGTCGCTGCGGCCGGCGACCGCATCGTGGGCGAGTCGTTCGCGACGCGATCCCCCGTGCTCGCGCGCAACGGCATGGTCGCGAGCGCGCATCCCCTCGCCAGTCAGATCGGGATCGACGTGTTGCGAAGCGGCGGCAACGCGATCGACGCCGCGATCGCGATGAACGCGGCGCTCGGGTTCATGGAGCCCTGCGCCAACGGCATCGGCGGAGATCTCTTCGCGATCGTCTGGTCGGCGAAGGACAAGAAGCTCTACGGGCTCAACGCGAGCGGTCGTTCCCCGGCGGGGCTCACGTTCGAAGGCATGAAGAAAGCGCTCGAAGAGGGCGATCACGACCAGATCCCGTACTATCACGGGCTCGCGGTGACGGTGCCGGGCGCGGTGAGCGGCTGGTTCGCGCTGCACGAACGATTCGGCTCGAAGCCGATGAAGGAAGTGCTCGCTCCCGCGATCGCCGCGGCGCAGGACGGGGTGCCGCTCCCGCAGCTCATCGCGTACTACTTCGGGCTCAGCACGGAGCGGTATCGCGACTTCCCGGAGTGGCAGGCGGTGTTCTCGAAGAAGGACGAAGCTCCGTACGAAGAGGGGGACGTATTCCGCAATCCGCAGCTCGCCGCGACGTATCGCCGGATCGCCGAAGAGGGCGCGGCCGGCTTCTACGAAGGACCGGTCGCAAAGGCGATCGAAGACGTCGTCGCGAAGTACGGTGGGTTTCTGAAGGCTTCCGATCTCGCCGAGCATCGCGCTCAGTGGGTGGAGCCGGTGGGTGTCGAGTATCGCGGTCACACGCTTTGGGAGCTGCCTCCTAACGGACAAGGCATCGCGGCGCTCCAGATGCTGCGTATGATCGAACCGTTCGACCTCGAGGCGATGGGACACAACTCGGCCGATGCCTTGCATCTCTTGGTCGAGGCGAAGAAGTTCGCGTTCGAGGATCGCGCGCGCTACTACGCCGACCCCGCGTTCGCGTCGGTCGACGTCGAACGTCTCGTGTCGCGCGAGTACG
>JAUIME010000764.1 GCA_030433195.1 bacterium | reverse complement strand
CCTCCACGTCTCGTCGCCGCTGCGATCGGCTCCGCATGTCGCTCTCAGGCATGCTCGCCGCAGCCGTGGTCGTGACCGCGGCGTATCCCGCGTTCGCGCTCGGGACTCCCGATCGCGCCGGGGTCTTCGCGCGTGAGAGCGGCTACACGGTCCTCTTCGGAGACGACGGCGCGAGCGCACAGGGGAGCGGCGTCCCGGAGCTGCGATTCCAACCGTCGTTCCCGGCCACGGCGCTCGTGCCCGCGGTTCCGATCGCGGGCGATTTCAACGGCGACGGATTCGATTCGATCGGGACGTACGACATCTGGACCGCACGCTTCTGGCTCGGCAATCGCAACGCTCCGATGGACGCGGATGCATCGTTCGCATTCGGCGGCCTGCCGCTCGGCGCACGCATCGTGCAGCCGCTGGCCGGCGACTTCGACGGCGACGGCGTCGATACGATTGGCGCCTACGATCCGGCAAGCGCTATCTTCCGGCTTCGAGACACGAACGACGCGGGACCGCCCGACGCGCAGTTCGCGTTCGCTCCGATCGGTGGCGTCGCGATCGCGGGCGACTTCGACGGCGACGACACGGACTCGATCGGGGTCTACGATCCCGCGACGGCGACCTTCCGCCTGCGCAATACGAACTCCGCCGGCGCGCCCGACGCCGAGTTCACGTTCGGGCCGCCGGGGAGCGTCCCGTTCGCTGGCGACTTCGACGGCGACGGCACGGACGGTATCGGCGTGCTCGATGTCGCCAACGACCGTCTGTTGATTCGTCACACGCCGAGCGCCGGCCCGGCCGACCTCGTTCTCGACGTCGACGCCGCCGACTGGGACTGGTTCCCTCTCGCCGGTCGATGGCACATCCCCGAGTCGCCCGAAGCGATCGCCGGTTATCCTTTCGACGAGGCGACACCGCAGGACGTCGCGATCGATCCGACCATGCTCGGCCAAGCGCTCGACTCGCTAGGCGCAATGGCACCGAGCCGCAGCGCGCTCGTCCTTCGTCACAGTCAACTCGTCGCCGAGCGTTACTATCACGGCGCGCGCGCGGATCTGGCGGGGAACGTGAAATCGATGTCGAAGAGCGTGCACTCCGCTCTCTTCGGGATCGCGATCGCCCAAGACCACATCGCCAACCGAACGGTCCCCGTAGCACGGATCGTCCCCGAACTGTTTGCACACTTCCCCGATCGAGCACGTCATGCGATTCGCGTCGAACACTTGCTCACGATGTCGGCGGGTCTCGAATGGAACGAGTACGACCTCTCGTCTTGGTTTCACAGCCCCGACTGGCTGCGCTTCGTCGTCGACAAGCCTGTCGTGAATGCGCCCGGCGGTGCGTTCCTGTACAGCACGGGGCTCACGCACCTCGGGGCTCGGGTTCTCGAGAAAGCGACGGGGATGCCGCCGCACGTCTTCGCGCAGCATCATCTCTTCGATCGCCTCGGCATCGTGCCCGCGCGTTGGGACCGCGATCCGCAGGGGCGCGACGTCGGCGGCTTCGAGCTGTACCTGCGGCCACGCGACATGGCGCGGTTCGGCGAGCACTATCTCGGGCACGACGACGAGAAGACCGACGCCACCGTCCCCCCGGATTGGCGGGCGTGGTCGACGAGCGATCTCATCCATGCCGAGCCGACGCTCGGGTACGGAGCCTGGTGGTGGCGCCGCTCGTTCGCCGGGTTCGACGACGTGTACTTCGCGTGGGGATACGGCGGCCAGTTCGTGTTCCTGTTCCCGTCGCTGGACCTCAACGTGACGATCACGTCGCGCTGGAACGTCACCGGCGGCGAAGCCGGCGCGCACGCCTACGCGGTGTTCGCATGGCTCGAGAACGAGCTGCTGCCGGCCGTCCAGTAGTCGTCGCGGCGATCGTCACCGCCGATCGACGGACGTCCGGTCGTGCTTCGCACACGGGCGCGCTTTGCTAGAACGACCGCCATGCTCGATCGATCCGAACGACATGCCGAACGCCTCGCCGCCGAGCGCCCCGTCGTGGTCATGGGCCGCGGACATTCCGGCACCCGCGTGCTCGCGTGGGCACTCGAAGCGCTCGGGTTGTGTCTCGGAACGCTCGAAGAGAAGGCGACCGGCGACGCGCAGGATCGACGCTTCACGAAGCGCATCAAGCGCCTGGCCGCGCGGTCCGTGCCGCTACCCGCGACTGCCCCGCCAACGCCGCGCGACGTCCGACGCTTTCGCCGCGCGGCCGTACGCTTCCTCGACTGGATCGGCGACGCCCCCAACGGCTGGGGTTGGAAGTTCCCCGAAACGTATCTCGTCGGCCCGCTCGTCGACGCCGTCTTTCCGCGCGCGCGCTACGTGCACATGGTTCGCGACGGCCGCGACCTCGCGTTCAAGCAGCACCTGACCGACGACGCGACGCGCGGACTCGGGCACCGCATCCTCGAGCATCTCGGCGCACTCGACGAGCCGCACTACCTGCAAGCCGCGCGTTCTTGGGACTACCAGGTGAATCGGTTCGAGGACTTCGCGGCGACGATTCCCGACCGCGTCCACCGCATGACCTTCGAAGAACTCTGCGACGATCCGCACGCGACGATGGAGCGCCTCTGCACGTTCCTCGAGATGCCGTACGTCGACGCGGCTCGCGACTACCTCGCGGCGAACATCCGTCGCGGCAAGGTCGCGCAACATCGCGAGGAGCACCCGGACGAGGTTCGCGCCGTCGAGCGGATCATCGCGCCGACGCTCCGACGATGCGGCTACGACGTC
>JAUIME010000763.1 GCA_030433195.1 bacterium | reverse complement strand
CTACGTCTTCGGCGAGTCGAAGCAGAAGCTCGCCGGCAGCCCGCATCTCGAAGCGCTCGAAACCAAGGGCTACGAGTACCTCTACCTCACCGATCCGATCGACCAGTGGGCGATGGATTCGCTGCGCGAGTTCGAGGGCAAGAAGATCGTCAACGCGATGGGCGCCGACCTCGACATCGATGACGACGAAGACAAGAAGAAGGCGCGCGAAGAGAAGAAGGGCGAGCTGAAGCCGCTGCTCGACGCATTCGAAGAGACGCTGTCGGAGAACGTGCGCG
Organism: bacterium; assembly: GCA_030433195.1. Lineage (GTDB taxonomy): Bacteria > Planctomycetota > JACOTG01 > JACOTG01 > JAUIME01 > JAUIME01. The sequence continues at coordinate 2,456 of JAUIME010000763.1, read as the reverse complement.
AAGTGCGGATCTCGAACCGTCTGACCGATTCGCCCTGTTGTCTCGTGATTCCGTCGGGCGGCGAGAGTGCGTACTTGGAACGCTTGCTGCGCCAATCGACGGGTGGCGACCGAGCCGCCGCCAAGCGCATCCTCGAGATCAACCCCGACCACAAGATCATCCGCGGCCTCGCGCAGCTCGTCGACCGCGACCCGAAGAACGCCGAAACCCGCGAGTGGATCGAGATGCTGCACGACCAGGCGCTGCTCACCGAAGGCAGCCCGATTGCCGATCCGAATCGTTTCGCGCGCTGGATGAACCGGCTGCTCGAAGGCGCGCTCCCGGGTGGCGACACCGAAGCGGCAGCGAGCACCGAGAAGAAGCCCGCGAAGAAGAAGTCGAAGAAGACCGAATCCGAGGCCTCCGCGAAGGACTCGAAGAAGAAGAAATCCTGACGAATCGGCCACGCCGATCGAGCCTCGAAACAACGCCGGCGACGCTGCGAGCACGCGCCGCGAAAGGAACGCACATCCGATGAAGACGACGATGAAGACCCTGTCGAGCCACGTCTGCGGGAAGCCGCACGAAGCCGAGTCCGACTTCGCGGAGATCCACGATCCCTGCACGGAAGAGGTCATCGCGCGCGTGTCGAGCGCGGGAATCGACTTCGCGGCCGTCGTCGCCTACGCGCGAGAGGTCGGTGGCCCCGCGCTTCGCGCCATGACGTTCGCCGAGCGCGGCAAGGTGCTCAAGGCGATGTCGAAGGCCCTGCACGATCAGCGCAAGGATCTCATCGAACTGTCGATGCGCACCACGGGGTGCACGCGCAAGGACGCGAAGTTCGACCTCGACGGCGCGACCGGTACGCTCGCGTATTACGCCGGCCTCGCGAAGTCGATCGGCGACACGCACGTTCTGTTCGACGGTGAAGGCGACGCGCTCGGACGAACGGCGCGCTTCTTCGGTCGCCACGCGTACGTGCCCAAAGGCGGCGTCGCGGTGCACGTCAACGCGTTCAACTTCCCGGCATGGGGCTTCGCGGAGAAAGCGGCCCAGTCGCTGCTCGCGGGGATGCCCGTCATCAGCAAGCCCGCGACGAGCACCGCGATCGTGACCGAGCGCTGCGTCGAGATCCTCGTCGAGTCGGGCGCGATGCCCGACGGCGCGTTCCAGTTCATCTGCGGCTCGACCGGCGACCTGTTGTCCCTACTCGGCCCGCAAGACGTGCTCGCGTTCACGGGATCGGCCGACACGGGCTTGAAGCTGCGCAGCCTACCGAACCTGCTCTCGAACAGCACCGCCGTGAACATCGAAGCCGACAGTCTGAACGCGGCCGTGCTCGCCCCCGACGTCGATTCCGACTCCGAAACGTGGGAGCTCTTCCTGAAGGACGTCCACCGCGAGATGACGCAGAAGTCCGGCCAGAAGTGCACGGCCGTGCGCCGCATCTTCGTTCCGAAGGGACGCGCCGACGAAGTCCAAGAAGCGCTCACGGGGCTCCTCGCCGGCACCGTCACGGGCAACCCGTTCGACGAGTCCGTGAACATGGGCGCGCTCGCGACGAAGCGCCAACTCGACGATGCGGTCGCCGGGGTCGCCAAGCTCGCCAACCATGCCGACGTCGTGCATGGAAACGGCGAGCGCGTCGACGGCGCCGGCGCCGACGCCGGCAAGGGATACTTCTTCGCGCCCGTGCTGCTGCGCGCTTCCGACGCACGCAACGCCGGAGCCGTGCACGAGCACGAAGTCTTCGGGCCCGTCGCCACGCTGCTTCCCTACGACGGCGGCGGCGACGAAGCCGCGGAGCTCGTCGGACTCGGCGGCGGCATGCTCGTCACGTCGGTGTACACGAACGACACCGACTGGCTCGCGAGCTACGTGCGCACGGGCGGATGCACGAGCGGGCGGCTCTACATCGGATCCGAGAAGATGGCGCCGCTCGGTCCGGGATCGGGTCTCGCGTTCCCGCAGTCGCTCCACGGCGGGCCCGGGCGCGCGGGCGGCGGCGAAGAGCTCGGAGAGCTCCGCGGCCTCGGCCTCTACATGCAGCGCGTCGCGCTCCAGGGTGATCGCAAGGTGCTGGAGACGCTCGCATGACCGCTTGCGGGCTCGCCCTTGAAACCCGCGGGCCCGCGTGCGATCCTTCGCGTCCCATGACCCCACGCTCACCTGCTTCGCTCGGTCTTCGCACGCCTCGCTTCTTGCGGGGAGGGTGCGCCTGCGTCGTTCTGCTGATCGCGATAGCCGCGGGGTTCGCGGGCTGCAAGGCCGAGCCGACTCCCGATCCGTTCCACCGGCATGGCCAGCCGTTCGCCGAGGCCTTCCCCGATCCGACCGTACTCCTCACGACCGGTGACGTGACGTCCGTGCGCACCGAGCTCGCGACGGTGCAACTCCCCTCGACCCGCGAACACCACGACGCGCTCGTCGACTTGCTGCGCTCCGTCGAACGCATCGACGTCGAGCATCTCTTGCTG
>JAUIME010000762.1 GCA_030433195.1 bacterium | reverse complement strand
CGTTCCCTTCCCGAGAGTCGACGTACCGCTGTCGTTCGAAAACGGGGAGTCGGCCGACACCTATGGTCTCGAAGCGGTCGTGGACTATCGCCCGACCTCGTGGTGGGGCCTCGACCTCGCCTACTCCTACCTCCGCATGGACCTCGACTCGTCCGGCGCAGGAGACTTTGCCAGCGCCGACGAGGTCTACCCCGAACACACGACCTCACTACGATCCCGCATGAATCCGCTCGACGACATCGAACTCGATGCATGGCTTCGCTACACGTCGCGACTCCCGGGCTTTGACATCGATTCCTACCTGACCCTCGACCTTCGCGTCGGCTGGAAACTGGACGACGACCTCGAACTGTTCCTGGTCGGCCGCAACCTCCTTCAGAACAGCCACATGGAGTACGAGGACGAGTTCCTGCACAGCCCCCCCTCCGAGGTCGAACGAAGCGTCTACGCCGGCTTTGACCTCCGATTCTGATCCCACTCCCCATGGCCAGACTCTCGATCCAGTCCAAGCTCACGTTCATCATCATGGCGACGTGCTTCGCCGCCATGAGCTTGATCGCCGGAGCCATCCTCTTCGTCGAGATCAGCACGTTTCGACTGAGGCTGCACGACGAGTACACGACCCTCGTCCGCCTGGTTGCGACCAACAACTCCAGCGCTGTCGTCTTCGAAGATGCGGACTACGCGACCGAGTCACTCTCTGCCCTCCGCACGGACCCGAACGTCATCACGGCATCACTCTACACGAAGGATGGCACTCCGCTGGCGCGCTACAATCGGAGCTCCACCGAATACGAACTCCCTTCGCCTGGTGCATCCAGTGTAGACCACCGCTTCATTGGGAACTGTCTCGAGCTCTTCGAGCGCGTGCAATGGAATGACGAGACGGTCGGGCATCTACACATCGCTATCGATACGCACGAGCTGAACAAGCGCCTAGAACGCTACGCCAAGATCGTCGCTATCGTGTTCTTGGCCGCATTGTGTGGCGCCTTCGCCCTCTCGTCCGTGCTTCAACGAATCATCTCGCGTCCGATCGAGCGACTCGCCGCCGCCGTGACGAGGATGACGCGTACACACGACTACTCCCTACGTGTGCCGGAACATACGAACGACGAGATCGGGACGTTCACCAAGGCCTTCAACGCGATGATCGCCAAGATCGAGAAACGTGATCACGCACTCGAGGAAGCTCGAACGCAGCTCGAAGCCCGTGTGCGCCAACGAACGATCGAGCTCGAGCGAGCGAAGCAACTCGCCGAGTCCGCCAACCAGGCGAAGAGCGAATTCCTCGCCAGCATGAGCCACGAGATCCGCACGCCCATGAATGGTGTGATCGGAATGACCGAGCTCGTGCTCGACTCGGACCTGACCGACGAACAACATGAGTCGCTCTCCATCGTTCGCGCATCCGCCAACTCCTTGTTGTCGCTCATCAACGACATCCTCGACTTCTCGAAGATCGAAGCGCGGAAACTGGAGGTCGTCCCGACCGAGTTCGACATCCGCAAAATGCTGGACGACATGCTCGCCGCCCTGTCGATCACGGCGGACGAGAAGGGAGTCGAGTTGGTCGCGCACGTAGAGCCGGACGTCCCGGAGCATGTGGTGCTCGATTGCGAGCGATTGCGCCAAGTCTGCACGAACTTGGTCGGCAACGCCTTGAAGTTCACCACCGAGGGAGAGGTGAGCGTGAGGGTGTCGTACCGCGATCGTAAAGACGGCGACATCGACTTGTGCTTCGAGATCCGCGACACCGGCATTGGCATCGCTCCCGAGCACCAGTTGAAGATCTTCGACACGTTCGCGCAAGCCGATGGTTCGACGACCCGACAATTCGGCGGGACGGGGCTCGGCTTGCCGATCAGCGCGCGCCTCGTCGAGCTCATGGGCGGAATGATTGCAGTGGCGAGCGAGCTCGGCCACGGAAGCTGCTTTCATTTCACCGTGACATCGCGCCGCACCCGAAAAGGACTCGCGCCTCCCCCATTATCGCCCGAGCTCACCGGCCGCAATCTGCTCGTCGTCGACGACAACGCGTCGTCTTGCCAGGCGATCGGAGCGACCGCACGAGTGCTCGGATTGCGCGCAACGACCGCTCGAAACGCTGCCGAAGCCCTTCACGCGCTGCACGATTCGCGAGAAACCGGCAAACCCTTCGACGCTCTCCTCGTCGATGTGGAAGCCCGCGACCCGAACAGTGTCGAACTACCGCAGGTGCTTCGAGACGACATCCGCGCCAACGAGGAGGAAACTCCCATGCTCCTCATGGTGCGGAGTTCTCACAAGCAGCAGGTCGCCGGCAAATGCGAGCTCGTCGGGGCGAGCGGAGTCCTCGCGAAACCGGTCCAGTATCGCGCCTTCGAGCGTACCCTCGAGGTCGCCCTCGGCCTGTCGACTCCGATCGGCCGATCCGCGACAGCGACAAGACGCGACGACCCGAAAGACGGTGCCGGAAAGCGCATCCTCCTCGCCGAGGACAACGTCGTCAACCAGAAGGTCGTGCTCGGGTTGCTCGGAAAGCGCGGCTACGAGGTCGAAGTCGCGTCGGACGGTCAGATCTGCTTGGAGATGCTCGAACATGCCCACTACGACCTCGTGCTGATGGACGTCATGATGCCCAACCTCGACGGCATCGCCGCTACGCAACAGATTCGTGCGCGTGAGGCCAACCAAAGTCCATCGGTGCATGTACCGATCATCGCCCTCACGGCCAACGCCATGCACGGTGACGAGA
>JAUIME010000038.1 GCA_030433195.1 bacterium | reverse complement strand
GCATCACCTACGCGAACCGACGGTTTCAGCAGATCAGCGGATACACCGAGGTCGAGCTGCTCGGCAACGATCATCGGATGCTCAACTCGGGATACCATCCCCGCTCGTTCTTCCGGAGGCTCTGGCGGACGATCCAGAGCGGAGAGACGTTTCGCGGCGAGATTCGCAACCGTGCAAAGGACGGCAGCTACTACTGGGTCGATACGACGATCGTGCCATTTCGGGACGATTCGGGCCGAATCACGCAGTTCGTCGCGATCCGCGCCGACATCACCGAGAAGAAGCGCATGAACGAGCGCATGGTGCAGTCGTCGAAGTTCGCGGCGCTCGGCGAGCTCGCGGCTAACGTCGCGCACGAAGTCAACAATCCGATCGGGATCATCAGCGGCAAGGCGCGCCTGCTCCACGCGCGGTACGCAGACGAGGTTCCTCAGAAAGTCGCCGAAGAGATGGCGAAGATCGTGAAACAATGCGATCGGCTCGAGGGACTCACGCGCCGGATGCTCGACTACTCGCGTCCCAATCCGAGCGCACGCGAACGACTCGATCTGCACAAACCGATCCGTCGGGCGCTCGATTTCGTCGCGCATCGAGCGACCACTTCGGGGATCGAGATCGTGCGCGAGCTCGCCGAGACGCGGGTCGACGTTGTCGGCAACGGCAACGAACTCGAGCAGGTGTTCTTGAACCTGTTCTTGAACGCGATGGACGCGATGCCGGACGGCGGATCTCTACGCATCGTGACGCGGAACGATTCGGAGGCGGTGCCGCCGCGAGTCGTCGTGCTCGTGGAGGACACCGGCCGCGGCATCGAAGAGTCGGTCCGGGGTCGCATCTTCGATCCCTTCTTCACCACCAAGACCCAAGGCGGAACGGGACTCGGTTTGGCGATCTCGTACGGCATCGTGGGAAGCCACGAAGGAACGATCGAGGTCGAATCCGAACCGGGCGACGGGACGAGGTTCACCATCGCGTTTCCGCCGTGGAGCGCGGCGAGCCTTGCATCGGAGGAATCATGAAGAACGTTCGAATCCTCGTCGTCGACGACGAACCGGGCATGCTCGAGGTCTGTGCGGACTCGCTCGACGCGCTCGACAGTGCGGCCGTGATCCTCGAATCGAGCTCGTCGAAGGCGGCGGAGCGTCTCGCGAAAGAGAAGTTCGATCTGCTCGTCACCGACGTTCGCATGCCCGGGATCGACGGGGTGGAGCTTCTCCGGATCGGCCGCGAGCACGATCCCGAGCTTCCCGCGGTCGTGATGACCGCGTATCCGACCGTCGACTCGGCGATCGCCGTCATGAAGCTGGGCGCCATCGACTACATCCAGAAGCCGTTCCATCCGGACGATTTTCTCGAGACCGTGCGCCGCTTGGTCGAAGCACGGCTCCTGCGGGACGAGAACCGGATGCTCGAGCGGCACGTGGGCAAGAAGCACGAGTTCGGAGCGTTCATCGGCGCCAGCGACGCGATGCGTCGCGTGTTCGACACGATCGAGCGTGTCGCGAGCTCCGATGTCGACGTTCTCGTCATGGGGGAGACCGGAACGGGCAAGGAGCTCGTCGCGCGTTCGGTGCACGAGCACAGTCAGCGTGCGAAGGGGCGCTTCGTCCCCGTCGACTGCGGAGCGATTCCGGCGAACCTGCTCGAGAGCGAGTTCTTCGGACACGAGCGCGGCGCGTTCACGGGCGCCAATGCGCGGAGCATCGGATTGATGGAGTACGCCGACGGCGGAACCTTCTTCCTCGACGAAGTCGCGGAGCTGCCGCTCGCGCTACAGGCAAAGCTCTTGCGCGCGCTGCAAGAGCGCATCATCCGACGGGTCGGGGGGAACACGGAGATCGCGGTCGACGTTCGCGTGGTCGCCGCGACTTCGCGCGACCTCGACGCGATGATCGCCGACGGTGATTTCCGCGAGGATCTCTACTACCGCATCAACGTCGTGCGCATCGACCTCCCGCCGCTTCGAGAGCGCGAGGGCGATGTCGAGCGCCTCGCCGAAGCCTTCGTGGCGCGGTTCGCGAAGGAGACCGGTCGGGCCGTCGAGGGGATCGAGCCCGAGGCGCTCGAAATCCTACGCGGCTATCGCTGGCCCGGGAACATCCGCGAGATGCAGAATGTCATCCGTCGCGGGATCGCGCTCACGCGGGGCAGCGCGATCACGGTCGACGATCTGCCGGAGGCCATCGTGCTCGACGCCGGTGGACGACGTGAGGGAAGTGCGCCGGTCGGGGCGGAACCGGTAGCCCGCGGAGGGTTCTTCGAGCAACGCGAGCGTCGCGTCACGGCGTTCGAACGAGACTACATCGCCGCGCTTCTCGAGCGTCATGGCGGCGATGTGACCCACGCCGCGGAGGAAGCCCAATTGCCACGCGGAACGCTCTATCGCCTCATGAAGAACCACGGGATCAAAGCCGCCGACTACCGGTCCTGATCTGCGTTACTCGTTGTCGTCCGGGGCGTGGACGGTCAAGACCGGACACGGCGAGGTGCGCAACACGTGCGAGGTCGTGCTTCCCAGCAGGACGAAGTCGAGGCCCGACAGCCCGCGCGTTCCCATGACGATGAGGTCGCTCTTGCGCTCGTCCGCGAACTCGCGAAGCGTCGCGATGATCCGCCCCTGCAGCACGTGCAGCTCGACCGGGACGCCGTAGTTCGGGATGCCGTCCACGTGCTTCTGCATCGACGTGACGCAGCGGTCTTTCATGTCCGGATCCGTCGCGAAGTACGACCCGGTGTGGTCCATGAGGAACGGCGGCACGGCCGGTTCGTCGAAGATGTGCACCACGTCCACCGACGCGTCGTAGTCGGACGCGATCCTGAGCGCGTGGTGCAGAGCTCGATCCGATCCGGCCGAGAAGTCCATGGGAACGAGAACGCGTTCGGGCGCGCGCGACAGCCCGCGTTCGATCTTCTCGGACACGGTCAGCACCGGGCACTTCGAGAGGCGCAGGACGCGCTCGGCTTCGCTCCCGAGGATCGCGCGGCTGAACCCGCGCCGGCCATGGGAACCCATCACGATCAGGTCGACGTCGTTGGCTTCGGCATACGCGAGAACCTTGTCGGCGGCGCTGTATCCGTGGGCCACGGCGTGGGCGACTTCGAGGTCGCGCTTGCGGTCGCGCACCAGGCGCTCGACGGCTTCCTGGGTCGGGAAGCGATCGGCGACCTCGGCGGCCGTCTCGGCGTCGGCGGCCGGAGGAACGACGTGCAGCAGTGTCAGCTTCGCGCCGTAGCGATGGGCGACCTCGGCGGCCTCCGGTAGGGCGTGCTCGGAGCACGTCGAGAAGTCGGTCGGGAACAGTACGTGGCGTGGGGCGCGCATGCGAGTCGTCCTCCTTCTCGGGGGTCGTGGCATCAACGGATCTCGGGCCCGGCGCCCGCCGTCGAACAGCGACATCGCAATCTGCATACCAAATCCTCGGCCCCGCGAGGGCGCGTCGCGGGCCTCCCGGTGTTCCAAGATCGTGACGGGGCTCGGTCGGATTCGCGCACCCGTGACGTCGTTGGCGGGTGTTTTGAGGGGGTTCGGATGCGGACGAATGCGCTGGCGGGCCGAGGAGTGTGCGCCGAGGGCACCTGGGAAGAGTCCTCAACACGCGGACCGTCGAAGGCCGAAAGGGATGTCGAGAGACCCGGCCTCGCCCCGTCCGGGATCCCGTAGCGAAGCGGAACTACAGGAGAAGCTCATGTCGGCACCCGTTCACATCGTGCTCGCGGATCGCGGGTGGGTCCTCGAATCGATCGGCAGCGAGATCTCGCGCCGGTTGCCGTACGTCTCGGTCGGCGACGAGCCGTCCCCGACGGCGCGCGTGAACTACTACATCAACTACTCGGCGTACAAGTCGCCGGTCGCGACGCTCCAGATGGCGTGGTTCACGCACGTCGAGGAAGTGGTGCCGGAAGCGGCGGCGCGCTTCTTCCACGTCGCGGAGAAGATGGACGTGCGGGTCTGTCACTCGGAGCTCTACGCCGAGATGCTGCGGGATCGCGGGCTCGACTCCGTGCACGTGATCCGCCCGGGCGTCGACCTCGAGGCGTTCACGCCGAAGCTGCGGCTCGGGCTCGTGGGCCGGACGTATCCCACGGGCCGCAAGGGCGAAGCGCTCGTGGCGAGTCTCGCCGACGTTCCGTGGATCGAGTGGCACGCCACCGGCGAAGGGTGGCCGGTTCCGAGTCGCCACTACGAAGGGCACGAGATGCCCGACTTCTACCGGTCGATCGACTACCTGCTCGTCCCGTCGAAGTACGAGGGCGGCCCGATGCCGGCCGTCGAGGCGATGGCTTGCGGCAAGGAAGTGATCTCACCCGAGATCGGGATGATGCCCGAAGTGCCGCACATCCACTACCGCAACAGCGATCGCGACGACCTGCTGCGGGTGTTGCGGGAGCTCCATCAGAAACAACTCGACGTTCGCGAAGCCGTGGTCGACTCGACGTGGGACGCGTTCGCCGAATCGCACGACGTGCTGTTCCACGCGATCGTTCCCGAGCTCGCGTCGACGCGTTCGCTCGTGGGCGCCGCTTCGGGAGCCGCGACGAGCGGCCCGATGGCTTCGTCGAGTTCGGGGCTTCCGCCCGAGCTCTCGCCGAGTCGTCCGAGTCCGCCGCGCGACACGAGCCGAACGTCGTCCCCGACGAGCGCTCCTCGCGCGCACGGACCCGCGGGCGTTCCGGGGAACGTCGGTTCGAGCGGTTCGACGCGCCTTGACGCGGCGCTGCCGAGTCGCATTCCCACGCCCGCGGATCTCGGTTCGCCGATCACGGGAGCCGCGGCTCCGGCGCGCGAGCCGTCCGCCGCGACGAAGGGCACGCTACGGATCTTGTTGGCCGATCGTGCGCGCGAGTACCGCGGCGGACCGGCGTACCGCGTCCCGCGGACGGCCGAGGCCTTGCGCGCGCGCGGCCATCACGTCGACGTCACCGGGGACAAGTACCCGGACGCGCGCGGCTACGACATCGTCCACGTGTTCAACCTGTGGCCGCCGCAGCAAGCCGGCGAACAGCTCGATCACCTACGATCGCAGGGCGCGACCGTCGTGTTCTCGCCCGTTTACATGGAGCTTCGCGAGCTCTACGCGGCGACGCCGATCTTCATGAACGCGTTCGCGGACGACTTCTCGCCGCGCCTCAAAGAACACGCCCTCGAGACGCTGGCGGAGACGGCGGCGAATCAAGCGGCCGAGTCGATCGCGGCCGGTTTGCATCCGATGCGCGGCTACCTGACGTGCCTGCGGCATTGCTTCTCGCTCGTCGACGGGATCGTCGTGCTCGGCGATGCCGAGACCGAAGGACTGCGCCGCGTCTCGAAGGATCTGCCGCCCGTGTGCAAGGTGTTGAACGCTCCCGTGGCCGACGATCGTCGAGCCGCGTCGCTGCCCGCGGGACTCGTTCCGAACGGGTATGTCGTCTGCACCGCGAGGCTCGAGCCGCGCAAGAATCAGCTCCTGATGATCGAAGCGCTGCGCGGCACGGGGATCACGCTCGTGCTCGCGGGCTACTGCAACGAACCCGACTATCAAGCGCTGTGTCACCAGGCGGCCGAAGGCGAGGACGTGGTGTTCCTCGATCACCAGTCGCACGAGGATGGGAGCTACCAAACGCTCATCGAGAACGCGGCGGCCCTCGTGCTCCCGAGTTGGGTCGAGGGGGCGCCGATCGCCGCGCTCGAGGCCGCGAGCTTCGGAACGCGCGTCGTGCTGTCCGACCGTGGCGCGGTGCGCGAATACTTCGGGGATCATGCGTGCTACTGCGAGCCCGGCGACATCGCGAGCATCCGCTCGGCGATCGCGTCGGCTTGGAACGACGCGCAACGTCACGGGCAGAACGACGAAGCGTTGCGCCGTCACGTCGCCGACCACTTCTCTTGGGAGCGCGTCGCGGCCGAGACCGAGGCCGCGTATCGTACGTGCCTCGAAGCCCGCGAGACGACCGAACCGGACTTCACGCCGCCGCGCGTGCACGCGAACCTCGCCCCGTATCCGATCCCGTGCCAGGATCCCGCTCCCGGCCGATGGACGGAACGCGCGCGCGAACTGTGGCCCGGCTACCTCCGTGGCCAGTTGTCGGCGGAGTATCTGCTCGAGCTCGGCCGCGTGTGGCTCGCGATGCGCCAGCCCGGCGCGACGCGCGATCTTCTTCGGACGAACCGCGAGACGCTCGGGCCGCTCGCCGACATCCTCGAAGGCGAGCTCGCGTCGTTCCACCTCGACGAGTCGGTCACGCAGCACACGCTCGAGTTCTACGAGGCGCTGCACGCGGTCGAAGGTGTGAAGGCGCAGATGCGACCGAACGAGCGGTTCCATCTCTGGTCGGCGATGACGGCGACCGGCGCGCCTTCCGTATTCGTCGAGCTCGGGAGCTTCCTCGGCGGGACCACGGCGCTCATGGGCGAGTTCCTGAGGCGACGAGGCGCCGACCGTGCCGCGTTCGCGAGCGTCGACATCGTCAAGCCTCAGCAGTACTGGGACGGCATGCGCGAGACGGGACTCGCCGATCGCGTGCACCACGTCAAGCACCGCACCGTGGAAACCGCGCAGAGCCTGCTCGCCAACGGTGCGAAGGGGACCGCGGATCTGATCCTCGTCGACGCGGACCATCGCTACGAAGCCGTGCTCGCGGACATCGAGGCGTGGTTGCCGATCTTGCGACCCGGCGGGATCATCGTCTTCCACGGCTATGCGGGCGCGCTCGACCCGCTCGTGCACGAGAGGTACATGGGACTGTCGGGCGTCTTCGGCGCGGTGATGGAATCGCTCGGTTGCGTCCCCGGATTCCGGCAGTTGTTCTATCCGCTCGTGCGGCCGAAGGAGTCGGTCTGGGTGGGCTTCCCGAGCGTGTTCTCGACGATCGCCGCGTTCCGCATGATGGGCTCGGGGGCGGACGAGGGCGACGTGCGACGAGATCGCTTCTTGAAGGCCCTCGCCGTCGCGCAGAAAGAGGCGGGCAACCTCCGCGGATCGCTCGAGGCGGTGCGCGCGACGTATCCGCCGGACTCGCCGCTCGCCCAGAAGATCACGACGACGCTCGCTCGCTTCCCGGATCCGGCGGCGCTCGTCGAGGATGCCCCCGCACCGACGAACGGCGCCACGAGCTCGCTGAGCCACACGGCGTCGCCTGCGGGCGCGGGAGTCGGCGCGGCGCTGTCGACGTCGGCCGCGGGAGGAGCCGATGGCGATACGACCGTCCGCGCGTTCCGGCGCTTCACGGAAAAGTATCCCGCGACCCCGTCGCGCATTCCCGGCGGGATGGCCCCGGTGGCCCTTCGATGGGTCGCTTCGGTGCTCGCGTACAACGGCTACGCTTGGCTCAGTCGGCACACGCTTCCCGAACTCGTACGGCAGGGCGCCGGCGTTCAGTTGCAGTCGTATCGTGAGGACCGCAAGTTCCTCGAAGATCTCGAGCATCAACCCCTCGCGAAGAACTTCTGGCACCAATGCCGGAGAACGCCGATCCGACCGGACGTTCACGTCGTCCTGCATCCGCCGGTGCTTCACGACGGAACCGACGTCTACGAGACGTTCCGCAACGCGAGCGCGGAGTTCGCCGCGCACGTGGGAATCACGATGTTCGAGACCGATCGTCTGCCCGCCGGCTGGGCGGCGTCGATGAATCAGATGGACGAGATCTGGGTGCCGAGCACGTTCAATCGTGACAGCTTCGAGCGATACGGCGTCGATCCGAGCAAGCTGCGCGTCGTCCCGTTCGGGATCGACGCGAGTGTGTACGGTCCGGGCCATGCCGAGCCGCTCCCGCTTCCCGATCGCGCGGGTTTCCTCTTCCTGTCCGTGTTCCAGTGGTACAAGCGCAAGGGGTGGGACGTGCTGCTGCGCGCGTACATCGAGGAGTTCGGGCGGGACGAGGACGTGTGCCTTCTGCTGCGCTCGTACCCGGGTGCGGACGATGCGACGCCGATCGAAGAGCGCGTGCTGCGCTACGTCGAGTCGCTCGGTCGCACGATGGAAGACATCCCCCCGATCAAGGTCATCAGCGAGTCGCTCGAGGAAGACCTCATGCCGTCGCTCTTCGCGAGCGCGGACGCGTTCGTGTTACCGACGCGCGGCGAGGGATGGGGCATCCCGTTCATGGAGTCGATGGCGAGCGGCGTGCCCGTGATCGCCACGCGCTGGAGTGCGCATCTCGACTTCGTGAACGACGACAACGGCTATTTGGTCGACGTCGAGCGGATGGTACGGATCGACGAGGAGCAGACGCGGTCGAGCGCGTTCTACGAGCCGGATCACGAGTGGGCGGAGCCGTCGCTCGCGCACCTCAAGCAGCTCATGCGTCGTGCGTTCTCGAATCGCGAGGAGGCGCGCGCGAAGGGAGCGCGGGCGCGGCAGCACATCGTCGATCACTGGTCGATCGAGCGCACGGGCGAGTGGATCATCGATCGGTGCATGGAGCTGCGCCACGGTCCGCGGCGTCGAAGCGGCGACGAGCCTGCGACTGTCGCGGTCGAGCCCGGTCCGGTCTCGTCCGGTCCGGCGCCGGTGCCGCCGACGCCGGCAGTCGTCGAGGAGTCGACGCCACCGGTTCCGTCGTCTCCGTTGGCGAGCCCGCCGCCGCTCGGTGCTGCCTCGGCGCCGCCGGAAGCGTCGTTGCCGGGCGCCCTGCCGATGCCGAGTGTCGCGGGGGCCGCGCCGCCCGCGCCAAGGCCTGCACCGCCGTCACCCGTGACATCGTCGTCCCTCGAGCCCGCGTTGCCGCTCGTCGTTTGGAGTTCGCCGCTCGTCGATGCGAGCGGATACGCCGACGAGGCGCGCACGTTCTTGCTCGGACTCGACGAAGCCGGGATCCGTGTACGAGCCAATCCGCTGCAGTGGAGCGATCGCGTCGCCGAGCTCACGGAGCGAGAGAGCGCGATGATCGAGCGCGTCTCGGCTACGCCGCTCGATCCCGATTTCTTGCACGTCCAGCACATCTTCCCTCGGTCGTTCTCGCCTTCCGAACGAGCCGTCGCGAACGTCGGGCGGACGATGTTCGAGACCGACCGCATCCCGGCGGATTGGGTCGATGCCTGCAACCGGATGACGGAGATCTGGGTGCCGTCCGAGTTCAATCGCGAGACGTTCACGCGGTCGGGCGTGGATGCGAGCCGCATCCAGGTGATTCCGGGCTCGGTCGACATCGAACGCTTCGGGCCCCACGTCGAACCGCTCGACCTGCCGGATCGGGCTGCGTTCAATTTCCTGTCGGTGTTCGACATGTCGCTACGGAAGGGTTGGGACGTGCTGCTGCGCGCCTTCGTGAGCGAGTTCGACCACGGCGAGGACGTCGCGCTGCACCTCAAGATCGGACTCCTGCCGGGACAGGACATGGACACCGCGGTGCAGTCGATCCACACGTATCTCGAATCGACGCTCGGCGTCGACGTCGAGGCGATCCCCGACGTGATCCTCATGACCGAAACGCTCTCGCAGGAGCTCATGGCGCGCCTCTACCGGACGGCGGACGCGTTCGTCCTGCCGAGCCGCGGCGAAGGCTGGGGGCGCCCGTACATGGAGGCGATGGCGAGCGGTCTGCCGACGATCGGAACCGGCTGGAGCGGGAACACGCAGTTCATGAACGACTCGAACGCCTACCTGATCGATTCGAGCCTCGTCGACGTGCCTGAGGCGGCGGTCCGCGAGGCGGCCCACTTCCGCGGGCATCGCTGGGCCGAGCCCGACGTCGCTCACCTGCGGCGGCTCTTGCGCCACGTCTACGAAAACCGGGACGAGGCCGCGGCGCGGGGCGCCGCCGCGCGCAGCTCCGTGGCGCGGGGCTTCGACCGCAGCCGCATCGCCGCGCTCATGGCCGAGCGCTTCAAGGTTTTGGCGTCGTCGAGCCGAAGGAACGGAGAGGCCCGAGCCTAGCGGTCCACGCGGTCCGTGGCCCGTCGCGACACGAACGTAGAGCCAGTCAGTCGGAGAAGACCATGAAAGTCATGATCACCGGGATCACCGGTTTCGTCGGAAGCCACCTGGCCGAGTTCCTGCTCGACCGCGGCATCGAAGTGCACGGCATCGTGCGCTGGCGTAGCAAGCACGACAACATCGAGCACCTCTCGGGGCATCCGCGGCTGCGTCTTCACGATTGCGACCTGCGCGATGCGTCGGCGATTCACGAAGTGCTCGCCAAGGTGCGTCCGTCGCGGATCTTCCACCTCGCGGCGCAGTCGTTCGTGCCGACGTCGTGGCTGGCGCCGGCCGAAACCCTGTCGACGAACATCAACGGTCAGTTGCACTTGTTCGAGGCGATCCGCCAGCTCAAGCTCGATCCGATCGTACAGATCGCGGGATCGTCGGAGGAATACGGGATCATCTACCCGCGCGAGCTCCCGATCAAGGAGTCGAATCCGCTGCGGCCGCTGAGCCCGTACGGTGTCTCGAAGGTCGGCCAAGACCTGCTCGGGTACCAGTACCACATGAGCTACGGATTGCGCGTGATCCGAACGCGCGCGTTCAATCACACGGGCCCGCGTCGCGGACAGGTGTTCGTGATCAGCAACTTCGCCAAGCAGATCGCGAGCATCGAGGCCGGGCTGCAGTCGCCCTCGATCCAGGTCGGGAACCTCACGGCGCGGCGCGACTTCACCGACGTGCGCGATGTGGTGCGCGCGTACTGGCTCGCGACCGAGAAGGGCAAGTCGGGCGAGGTGTACAACATCGCATCCGGCACCGACTACACGATCAAGTGGTTGCTCAACAAGCTCATCAAGCTCTCGCCCGTGAAGATCGACGTCGTGCAGGATCCCGATCGCATGCGCCCGAGCGACATCCAGCGCTTGCTCGGAGACAGCACGAAGTTCCGCAAGCTCACGGGTTGGAAGCCCGAAATCCCGATCGAACAGACGCTCGAAGACACGCTCGACTATTGGCGCGAGAAGATCGCCGAGATGGGATCGCGTCGAGGGGCGTCGGCGCATTCGACGAAGTCGACGAAGTCGACCGGCACGCGCAAGACGAAGACCTCGGCGAAGGCGAGCACGAAGCGCACCAAGACGAGCACGCGAGCGAGCGCGAGCACGAAGTCGCGAAAGTCCGCGGCCGCGAAGAAGACGAAGTCGGCGACGTCGCGAACTACGACCGCCGCGAAGGCCGGCGGCACGAAGACGCGCACGACGAAGAAGTCCGCGACGGCCAAGAAGGCGGCGACCCGGAAGACGTCGTCGACCGTCTCGACGACGAAGCGCCGCTCCGCGAAGGCCGCGAAGACGCCGCGAACGGCCGCCAAGAAGCGACCGGCGACCGGCGCGGCGACGCGCAAGAAGCGCGGCTCGCGCTGAGTCACACGCGGCGACCGCGTCGTCACCCGAATCCCGCAACGAAGGCCCGCCTTCGATCGCTCGACGGTCGAACGCGGGCCTTTTTCGTTATACTGCGGCGACGTCCGGCAGGGTTCCGAGAGGTGAGGCGAACAGCGTGATGGCAAAGCGACGACGGCGGATCCCTCTCGGGATCACGACGCTCGGGATCGCCGCGATCGGGGTCGCGGTGCTGGTCGCCCGCGGACCCGCGTGGTTCGCCGAGCGTGAGGAGAGCCGCTTGCGCGATGCGATCCGCTCGATCGAAGCGGAGCTCCCCGCGCGGGAGACTCAACCGGCGCCGGTCGATCCCGGGGCGGACAGCGAGCCGTCGCGGTATCTCCAGATGGATACGTGGCTCGAGACGAACTTCCCACCGCAGCACGAGCCGGAAGGACTCGTCGATGCGCCGTGGAACTGGGGCCGCAATCACCCCCCGATCCTCTATCCCTACCTCGAAACCATGGAGTCGTTCTTCGCGGGCGTCACGTCGACACTTGCTCTGCCTCGTGCGAGTTTTCCGCCGGGCGTGCCGCGGGATCGTGTCGCATCGATCCGAACGAAAGCGGCCCTGCGATGGAATCGATTGCTCGTGGCCGAAGCGTGGCGTCGATGGCTCGCGGCGGAGGATCTCGTCGGGGCGGCCGAGCGGACGTCCGAGGCTCTCGAGCTCGCGCGGCGTCTCGATGCGGAGACGGTTGCCGAGCACGCGGTTCGGGTCGCGGCGACGACGCGCGCGGCGATCTTCGTTCGTTTCCTGGTACGGCGGGAGGGGCTCGAGGTCGCGGTGGTTCGAGATCTGCTGGAGCCCGCGCTTCGAGACGCGGCGACGATCCGATTCGCACCCGCGCTCGCCCGAGGCGTCCGGGAGTACGCGAGAGCGATCGAGGAGCGCGCGCTCGATGCGGATCCCGTCGCCGACGAGAACGCGGCGTGGGCCCGAGCGATGCGACTCCGGTCGCTGCACGCCGCGCTCGACGGCGCCGCCGGCGTCGTCGCGCTCCTCGACGAGCCGTATCCGCGCGCGCGTCCGGCCTTGGATGCGTGGCTCGCCGCGAGTCCCGATCCGTCCCCGTGGATCGAGCGCCGCCGGCTCGATCCGCGCGCGCTCGTCCGCGATTGGGAACCGACTCTCGAAGCGCGAACGCAGGTGGCGCTCGCTCGTGTCGCGCTCGCGCTCCTCGAGTACGCCAACGAGCACGGCGCGTACCCCGATCGACTCGAGGCGATTCACGATCGATTCGAGCCGGGCTCGCTGCCGCTCGATCCGCGTCGGGATGCGCCGTTCGATCTCGAGCGGCTCGAAGAGGGGGGCGTGCGGCTCGTGCCGGCGCCCGCGCAAGATCTACCGCCGCCGTATCGCGCCGATCCGCCGCGAACTTGGGACTTGCCGCCGGCGGCGGAGTGACGGCCGCGTCGAGCGCGTCTCGTTTTGCTCAGACGTGCGCGTCGGTGTCGCGCCCGAGCGCGTCGAGGCATCGGCGTACGATGCTCTCGTCGGTTTCGAGGCGCTCGTACTCGCCGGGAGGCGGGACGCTCGTCATCCGGCAGTGCGGGTTGCGATGTTGCATCGCGCTCGCTCGCGGAGATCGCGCCGAGGCGTGGATCGTGTCGGCGCGCGTCCGTTCGGCGACCTGCGCGACGGATTCCGCGCGCACGCCGCCTCCCGCGATGATCTCGATGCGGCCGGCCGCGACGTCGACGAGCTCGCGAACCGCATCGAGCCCGTCGAGCACGCTCGTGTGTCCCCCCGAGGTGAGAACGGCGTCGATGCCAAGACCGACGAGTGCTTCGAGTGCGTTCGGCCGGTCGCGTGTCATGTCGAAGGCCCGGTGGAACGTGACGTGGAGCGGACGCGCCCGCGACACGAGCTCGGCGGTGCGCGCGAGGTCGACCTCGCCCGTCGGAGTGAGCAATCCGAGAACCACGCCGCGGGCGCCGCTCGTTCGCGCGAGGTCGATGTCGCGTCGCATCGCATCGAACTCGAGCGCGTCGTAGACGAAGTCCCCACCGCGTGGCCGCACGAGGACGCGGACGTCCGGGAGGCTTCCGTCGTGCGCCGTCACGGCGCGGATCGCGGCTTCGATCGCGCCGACGCTCGGGGTGACACCGCCCTCGGCGAGCGCACAGCAGAGCTCGACACGGTCCGCGCCCGCGCGCAGCGCGGCGAGCGCGCCGGCTGCGGTCTCGACGCAGATCTCGAGCTTGACTTGCGTGCGGCGCGATTCGGACGAGGCTGCGGACGGCTCGGAGGTCATGAGCGCTCGGATCCGGGGCCGCCGTAGGTCGAGCGCGGAGACCACGGCGTGGGTGGGTCGGGAAGCAGCGCGAACAGGTGCCAAGCCGCGCAGTAAGGATCGCCTTCGCCGAAGTCGGCGGCCGCGACGCGTTCGATCGTGCCATCCGAAGCGCGACGAAACGCCGAGACTCCCGGAAACGGGCTCATCGCCCCGTTGCGTTCCCGCAGGAATCCCATGTCTTCGGTGAAGCTCGAATCGCCGTTCGAGACCATCCTGAACCGCCATCCCCGCTGTTCGGCGAACGCTTGTTGTGTGACGGGCGAGTCGGGGGAAACGACGACGAATGCGGTGCGGTCTTCGAGGTGCGGCAGGAGGCCGTTGAATCCATCCGCCCAAAGGGTGCAGTGATGGCACGCCGTGCCCATGTTGTGCACGACGAGCAGGTCGTCGTGGTGTTCGAAGAGCTCGATCAGCGTGACGGTCGCACCGGCCGGCGCGCGAAACCGATAGGCCCCGACCGTCTCCCGCGGTCGCTCCCGGCGCAGCCTCGCGAGTTCGGCGTGGCGCTCGCGGATCTCCGCTTCGAGCGCGGCGATCCGGTCGTCCTCGGCGCGCGGCGTGTCCATGCGGGCTCCTGGATGGGGTTGGAATCTCGGTCGGTCGACAGGCGTGAGCCGGCGAGTATAGCAGACGGCGCGCGTCGGTTTCGCGCGACACGAGACCGAAGCAGCGCAGTCGATTCGGTTGCGTGCGCGCAGGGCGACGGCTATGCTCCGAAAGACGCGCGCCGGGCGAGCCGTGTCCCCGTCTCGCGCGATCTTGTCACCGGTCGGGGAGGTTCGTGACCATGTCGTTCTTGCTGTTCTTGCGTCGGCTCGTGCGCGTCCTGCGCGCGGACACGGCGCCTCACCAGATCGGGCTCGGCCTCGCGCTCGGGATCCTCGCGGGCTTGCCTCCGTTCGGACTCGCTTCGGTCGCCTTCGTTCTGATCTTCCTCGTCGTCAACGCGAACCTCGGCGCGTTCGTCTCCGCTCTCGCCGTGGGAAGCATGCTTCGCTTGCTGCTCACGGGGCCGCTCGTGGCGCTCGGGCGCGCCGTCCTCGACGCCGAGTCGTTGCGCGGCTTGTGGACGTGGCTTCTGAACCTTCCGGTCGTCTCGCTTTCGGGGTTCGATCTGTACCTGCGCTTCGGCGCGACGATCGCCGCTCTCGTGCTCGCGCCGTTGCTGTTCGTGGCCGCGCTCGTCGTCGTGACGCCGATGCGCGTCGCGATCTCGCGCCGCGTCGAAGGGTCGCCGCGGCTCAAGCGCGTTACGGAAGTGAAGCCGCTCGCCTTCGTCGGTCGCCTCCTGTTCGGGAAGCGCAAGACCCGCCTCGACGAAATCGAAGGCGGCGGTTGGATCCGCAAGGGGTTCGCGATTCCG
>JAUIME010000761.1 GCA_030433195.1 bacterium | reverse complement strand
CAACGGATTCTTCGCGAACCGTTTCAGGTGTCCCGCAAACGATTTGTCGCCCACCGGCAGGTTCCCCACCAACCCCACGAGAAACGGTTCGTCTTTCGCGAGATCGACTACCCGGTCGGTGATCTCGGTGCGCGTATCTGGCTCGACGATGGAACGCGCGCCTCGTTTCGTGCGACCCTCGACCTGCCGCCGGGAGACTCGACCTTCGAGCTGCGCGTTCCGCTCGACTCGCTCGCTGTCGTCGACGATCACGGTACGGAAGTCGGATCGATCATCGCGACACGACTCGACGTCGATCCTCCGCACGAGGACAACGTCGTCGTAGCGGGCCGTGTCGTCGACGCCGAAGGGACGCCCATCGAGGGAGCCTCGGTGCATCTCGCCGGCTTGCGGCGCACGCCGGCCGGCCTGTCGCGTCGAACGGACGCCGATGGAACGTTCGCGATCGAGTGCCATCCTGCCGACGTGCAGACGCTCATCGTCCGAGCCCTCGGCAAGACGGTTCGACGCTTCGACCGGGCATCCGGTCGTGGATCGAACACCGTCGGCCGACGCGGCTTCGAGCTCGACGAGATCGCCGACCTCCGCGAACCGATCGAAATCCTCGTGCCGGCCACGCCTCGCCGCGGTCTCGCCGTCGAACGCGATGCCGACGCGCCCGCCAAGGATGCCGAACGTCGTAGGATCACTGCAACGCCGGTTCCCGTGGTTCTCGAGGGCATCCCCGAGCGAGCGACGCTCCGCGTGCATCGCGAGGGCGATGTCGCGAACCACGTCTGGTTTCGTTCGCACGCCGGCGGTTCGTGGCGAGGCGAACTCGCACCCGGCTCATGGATCGCCGCGCTCGCCGACGACGACGGCCACGCGCTCGCGAGCCGTTCCTTCCGACTCGACCCGCCGTCTCCGAACGGCGAGCCACCGCGGCCGATCTCGATCGCACCGGGCGCCGAGCAACCCTCGACGCTGATTCTCGAACTACCCCCGCTACCGCAATCTGACGACTCGGGGACGGAAGATCCGCAGTGGGCCATCATCGTCCGCGACGACATCGAGTGGTCTCTCGCCGGACTCGCATCGAACCTCTACATCCCGCATGCGGGCGAAGGTCGAGGGGCGCTGCCCGCGACTGTCGAAACACTCGACGACCGCGTCTTCGAGATCACGTTCGCCTACCCGGGGCCGTTCGTCATCGAGTGCAAATCGTTCGTTTCGCGACAGCTCGGCTATCGGGTCTTGCGGCGCATCGAGGCTCGTCCGAACCGATCCGAACATTGGCGACTCCCGCCACTCGACGCCACGTTGCGCGGATCGGCCCGCGACTTCGCGTTCCCGACGTTCACGTTCTTCCAAGCCATCGACGGTCCGCGGTTCGCGTTGCGTCACGATCGCCTCGCGCCCGAAGGACACGGCTTCGACGTCATTGTCCACTCGCCGGATCCCGACAGCGAAGATGCCAAGACATTCACCGTACCCCACCTGCCCGCCGGCAAGTACCACCTGCAACACCACCTGACGGGACGCCGGTCTTCGGCATGGGGCGCCGCCCCGATCGTCCTCGAAGCCGGCACCGTCACCACGATGCCCGACGTCGCGGACGACGACCTCGGCGAGCTCCGCATCGACGTGCACGATGCCGATGGCGAACCCGTCGATGGACTACGCGTCGCGGTCCACGATCCGCTCTACGAAGAGAGCGTCGCGACCCACGACCCCATGCACCCACCCTCGGACCCGCTCGAACGCCCGGCCGACGACTGGCTCGACGAAGGCACCGCGATCCTCGATTCGATCCGCCTCGGCCGCCTCGACCTCATCATCGAAGGTGCCGGTTGGACATGGCACGGAACGCGCGACGTCGAACCGGACCGAGTGCTACGCATCACGCTCCCGTTCCGACTCGGCGATCGTCACTCGATCGAAGCCGCCGCGTCGCGCTGAACGCACCGTCTCGGTGCGCAGAGGATCGCCGTCTACGGAGCTGAAAACAGCTCCCCCGCCGTGCGGCGAGGGAGCTGTCGGATGCTTCGATTCGGTTCTTCGTCGTTCGATTCACGCAACGCGCGTCGACGCGCGCGTAACGCGATTCGTCGGCTTAGTACCGATAGTGGTTCGGCTTGTACGGGCCGTCGACGGGAACGCCGATGTAGTCGGCCTGGTCCTTCGAGAGCTTGGTGAGTCGAACACCGAGCTTCTTCTTCCAGACCTTATCGTAGTTGTCGGGAACTTCGGCCCAGTCCAAAGTCAGCGAGAATGTGTTTCCAACTCGGTCGGAATTAACAATTGGCGGTCGACGCCTGGCTTTTCGCCATTCATACTGCAATGCTCGGATACCGCTTCCGGCTAGTTCTGCATAGCCAATCAGCCGCAGAGCACGGGCGATTAATGGATTGCGCGCTTGGCTCTTGCCCCCTTCGGTTAAGTGTTCCTGGGTGACCAAGCTATGGCCGGTATTGAAAAATGCGGCCTGTCCCGGAGTGAGTTCTACTTGTGCGGCCGCGCTCTTGTCTGTGTAATCTTGGTGGATGAACTGGTTAACCAAGGCCTCACGCATGGCAATGTAGTCGGCACTGCCTTCGGTCTTTGTCAAGTCCTCCGTCTCGTCGGAATCGATTCCGACATGCTTGGCGAAAAAGCTAACCGCCTCGCGCAGGATCGTAAGAATATTGGCTGTTCCGATCAGTCGTTCATCCCAACGTGCGCCTGGTTCGCTGACTGCGCGAAAATCATAAAGATCCCGCCCCAGAACAGTGC
>JAUIME010000760.1 GCA_030433195.1 bacterium | reverse complement strand
TCGATCTGAACAACTTCGCCGGGGTGTCGTTGCCCGACTTCGACATCATGACGGTCGACGCGTCGTCGCACGCGATTCTCAACCACACGACCGATGTCGGAACGCTGCTCATGGGCATGGAGCTTCATCCGTCGACGGGGCAGCTCATCGTCTCGAACATGGATTCGAAGAACGGTCAGTTCATCGGTGAGGGATCGTTCGCGGGAGGCGAGGTGGTCGAGAACCTGATCACGCTCGCGACTCCCGGCGGCTCGTCGCACACGTACGTGAGCACGGAGACGCCGACGACGGCCGCCAACGTCGTCATGCCGACCGACATCGCGATCGACGCGCATGGTCGCGTGTTCGTCGCGGGATACGCCTCGAAGAACATCGGAGTGTTCGATTCGGCGGGAGCTGCCGTCGGCGTGCTCGGTGCCGGATCCGGTCCGCGTGGTGTCGCGGTCGATCCTGCGGGGCAGAGGTTGTACTGCCTGAACCGCGCCGACAACTCGGTGTGGTTGTTCGACGTCTCGTCGGCCGGCAGTTTGCCGAGCGGGCCGGGGCGCAAGGCATTCATGCCCGACCCGACGTTCACGGGCGTCAAGGTCGGCCGCAAGATCTTCCTCGATCCCGCCAACTCGGGAGCGGGGACCGCGGGTTGCTTCTCGTGCCATCCCGACCTGCGCAAGGACGGGCTGACGTGGGACCTCTCGAAGTATTTCGAGAACACGGTCGGTCACACCTACACGAACCTTCCGACGTGGAAAGACCGGAAGGGGCCGATGGTGACCCAGGACCTGCGTTCGCTCGAGGACGTGCCGCCGTATCACTGGCGTGGCGAGCAGCCCGACCTCGATGCGTTCAACGGTGCGTTCGTCGACTTGCTCAAGGGCACCGAGCTCGGTCCGAAGCGCTTCGAGCTCATGAAGGAGTACGTCTTCAGCGCCGTGTATCCGCCGAACCCGCGGCAACAACTGAATCGCAACTTCACGGCGGCTGCCGATGACGGGGTGGTCGGTTTCTCGACGCTCAACTCGGACGGAAGCCCCGAGAATCCGCGTACCTGCCTCGATTGTCATGCGCTGCCGACCGGCACCGACGCGAGCATCACGGACACGATGATGACGACGCCCGCGAGCGGACTCGCGATCAAGACGACCCAACTGCGAGGCATGTGGACGAAGACGTTCAGTCTCGCGAACATCGACGAGGCGAATCCGCCGAACTTCGTGCTCGCGTCTTCGAGCGTTGTGCCGGTACCGGGGTCGGGCGTGTTCCACTCCGGAATCGTCGACGATCCGGACGAGTTCGTCGACATCTTCTTCCCGGGGTTGCTGCAGGCCGATCGTGACGACATCAAGGAGTTCATGCGTGAGTTCGATTCGGGGCTCGCACCGTCGACGATGTACTCGGAGCGGCTCGACTCGACCACCGTCGGTGTGACGCAGGTTCCCTATCTCATGGATCAGGCCGAGAACAGCAACTGCGACCTCGTGATGATCGGGCGCTATCGTGTCGGGCAGAACTGGAACGACGTGAGCGTCTGGTACGACACGACGCTCGCGACGCCGGTGTTCGTCGCCGACGATTCGACGGTGGGGCCGTTCTCGTGGACGCAGATCCAGAGCGTCGCGGCATCCGGCAACGCCGAGTTGCTCGTTCTCGGGGTTCCGTATTGGTCGGGCGAGCGGATCGCGCTCGATCGCGACCGCGACGGGATCTACAACGTCGACGAGATCAACTTCCCCGGCGGACCGCTCGATCCCACGAACCCGGATACCGATGGTGACGGCTTGTGGGACGGATACGATCCCGTGCCTCTCGGCATCCCGAACCCGATGGTGCCGGGCGCGCCGATTCCGAGCACGCCGACGGAAGTGTTCGCGACGACCAACTCGATGAAGATCACGTACACGACCGACGTGCTGTCGCTCACGCGTATCGAGTACGGTACGACCACGGCGTACGGGCAGTTCGAAGGCGATCCGTTCCCGCAGGTTCCGGGCGACCAGACGAACCACTGGAAGCGCAAGCACACGGCATTCCTGCGGTTGCTCGAAGACGGCAAGCCCTATCACTTCCGCATCCACACGATCGGGCAGAACGGACAGACGGCCGTGACGCCCGACATGACGACGGCGATGTTCCTCGCCGACCACTTCCCGAACGTTCGCGTCGGGTCGATGAGCCTCGCGGGCGTGCGCACCGGCGCGCAGGTTGCCTACACGGCCGACGTCACGGTCGTCGACAACCAGGGCAACCCGGTTCCGAACGCGCAAGTCACCGCGCGACTCACGACGTACAACGGAACGAACCTCGGGACGCAGGCCGTGCTGCAAGCGACGGCCAATGCGGCCGGCATCGCGCAACTCGCGTTCGCGTCGGTGACGCACGCGGCCGGTGACACCGTCGTGTTCGACGTACCGATGACGATCGACTTCAGTGGCACCCCGGTGTCCGGTGTCCTCGACCCGTCGGGAGCGCTGTTCTTCGCGTGGCCCGAAGGACCGAGCATGATCACCGACGTCGCGCCGTAGTCGCGCGTCGTCACGCCGGCATCCACCGGGGACCGAAGGGCATGGCAAGACCGACACCCGTCGTCGCGATTCGCGGCGGCGGGTGTTTTGCGATTCTCGGCGTGCACCGCGCTCCGTTTGACGCCATCCGACGCGGCGAATACGATGGAGATGCGTCGTTCGGATCGGTTCACGACGCTTCGGCTCCCCCTCGCCTGCCTTCGGAGGAACATCCCCTTGCTCACTCATCGCT